>JAYTIB010000580.1:0-10708 GCA_043732205.1 Schlesneria sp.
GGGCATCGCCCCGCGCGTGAGCGGTGATTCACGCTCAAAACACGCGGGGCGATGCCCACGCGGTTAAACGAAAACATCTCATTCATGCCCGCGAGCAGAATACTTCGCCGCGTGTTCGTGAATCTTCTTCGACATGGCCTCAACCACGACCGGCATGTAGATGATGCCCGTGTAGTGGTCCGCCCATAGACGGATGTGGTGATCTTCGGGAAGCTTCGCGGCCTCCGAGAGTTTGATCGCATGGATGGGGGGGACGACCTGGTCGCGCGTGGCTGAATACAACCACGTCGTGTTCGGGTCCAGTCGGTGCGCCAGCCGCAGGGGTTCGACCTGCGAAAACAGGTCTCGCATCTTTTCACCGCTGTACCCCGCGGTGGCCAGCATTTCCCGCAGTTTTCCCGCTTCGCGCTGGCCGTTCAGCACCAGGTTGTACAGGTCGCCACCCGCCACCATGATGTGGACGGATTGAAAACCATGATCCAAGCCCGCCGTGGTGGAGGCGACGAATCCCCCGAGGCTCGTTCCCTGCAGCGCGATGTTCGAGCGGATGACATGGGGAAGGACGGCCACCGCATCACGGGCGCGACGCACGTCGGCAATCCCCTGTTTCATCGTTGGCTCGACATGCCGACCGTCCGGCCGAAATCCCTGCGGTCGACGCAGACCATAGAACGGCAACTGGATCATGAACGCATGCACCTTCTGCGCGTGAAACGCCTTCGCAAACAGGCGTCCGACTTCCATGCCCGATCCGGATTCGTGAACGACGACGACAGCGGGGGCGTCGATCAACCGACCCGCGTCGTCCTTCACCGCATACCACTCCAGGGCAACCCGGTCATTCTGGGCGACGCCGTTCGGCTTGGGCGAGGGGAAGCGGACATAGCCTTCGATCTCCGTGTCGGCCGCCGGTTCCAGCGTGACTTCAAACTCACCCGGCTTCCAGATCAGATTGTCCAGACAGGCGCGGGCGTCGGCCGACTCATCGGACTGCGGCGACAGCGAATCGCGCGCGGGATACGTGCGAATCGGCGCCGGGTTGTCGGCGGCCGGGGCTGCGGCCACCAGAGCCAACCAAACACAGACCACAGTTCGGCAGATCATCATCGGTCGATCTCCTGACAGTCACGCTCGTTCAATTCATCCCACAACTTCGCGGATCGGATTCTATCGCCTTCGCGCCGCAGCCAGAACCATGAACAGACTGTTGAACAAGTCGTGGGATAGGCTTCCAGCCTGTCAGGACAAAGAAAAACGCCTGATTTCCGACCTGATTCGACAGGCTGGAAGCCTATCCCACAACAAGATCAACAAGCTCATGAAGGTTGCGGACTCTCAATTCAGGGCTGCGGAACTGACGCCGCCCGCTGGTCTCGGATGCCGTGTCTGGTCGCACAACCGCTGCATGCCGCAGAACCGGCAGAGTCTGTGCAGTCCGTACTTCCGGCACGCGCGGGGAATCCGTCGACCTCGTTGGATTCGGTTCCGATAAACCAACTGGCTTTGTCGGTGAGGATGGAATACTCGGGCTCTCCGTCAGACTTGTTGACGGTCTGTTCGGCGCGGGTCTCCTGACCCCGCCGAAACGGTTGACCGAAGGTCTCCTCTTCTATTCTCAACACGAATGGCGGAGACCCAAAACTCGAACGACTCGATCTCTTCCCCAAGGGTTCGATTCACCGTTTGATCCGCTTGCAGGGAGGTGTGGCCGAATGGACCGCAATTCAGCAGTGATGATGGCAATCGGGTTCTGCCTGGCGGCGTCGGGGTGCGCGCTGACTCCGTGTGGCCAGGGTGGCGGGTGTGGAGTCGGTCGGCGGTGCAGCGACTGCACGCCTCCATGGGTTCCGGGCTGCAAGTACAAGTCGTGCGTCGATGACCTTGTCGTGAACGCAACCGGCAAGAACTGTGGTCTTCGTGCGCTCGCCCGGTATCGGTGGCAATGCGGCTGCTCAATCTCTACTGATTTCTCCGCGGGATTTGTGCAGGCTTATGTCGATCTGGCTTCAGGACGCGGCCCCCTGCCGCCCAGCCTGCCTCCTTCGCGGTACTGGTCCGCCTACTACCGTTCGTGTGCGGGTCGGCCCAGAGTCGAAGATTGGTACGCGGGATATGACGCAGGCCTGGAAGAGGGCCTCAACAGCGGCGTCTCACAGTTCCGTCGGATCGACGTCCGGATGACAGGCTGCCGAAGATAGTGGGTAGTGGATGGGCTGTCTCCTGCCTCCCCAAACGCAGTTCCTGCCGATGCCTGCCGCGACCCGTGTTTTTTTTCCCGGTCGGACCCGTCGTCGATTCGCCGGTCGCGGTCGTTCGCAGTGGTGTAAACAACGGTTTGACATGGCGGTTGCGTCGCCAGTGTGGCGTCGCCGTGGCGTGGCCCCTGCAAAAAATCGCACTTCGATCTTGGTGATGATGTCGCATACAACGCTCACCCACCCGTGAATCGATCGGTTCACGGGATGGCGGGTTGTGTGTGACGGTCATGGACAAGGATCGAATATCGATGCGAGGCTCATCCCAGCGAAGACTATTCGCCGGACTGTGTCTGCTGCTGGTCTGGCAGGCAGGCTGCGCCGCATTTCGTCCGGTCCAGGGTGTCCCCGCCCGCTATTTGCCCGAAGACATGAAGGTCGGTGATCGCAGCAATCGCCGCACGATCGATTTGTCGTTGTTGCGGCAGTCGCCACCGATCGACCCCGCCACCGGCAATGTGGTCCACCGGATTGATGGGGGCGACGTGCTGGGAGTCTATGTCGAAGGTTTCGTCGGCAAGTCGAGCGATCCACCGCCGGTCTTCTTTCCGGTCAACAACGATTCCCCGCCGTCGTTCGGCCTGCCTTATCCAGTCCGCGAGGACGGCACGATCTCGCTGCCGTTTGTCGGCTCGGTAAATCTGCGCGGTCTGACACTCGCGGAAGCGGAAGAGCGCGTCAAACAAGCCTATCTGGCGCCGCGGCAACTGATCCGCCCGGACTTCCATCGAGTGCAGGTCAACCTGCAGCGTCCCCGGCAGTACCGCGTGCTGGTCATCCGCCAAGATTCCCGTAACGAACCCCAGTCGAATGCGTTCCTGGGCCAGTTGAACATCGGCGGGGTGAAGCGCGGCACCGGCAAAGTGGTGAACCTTCCCGTGTACAGCAACGATGTGCTGAACGCGCTGACCGCGACCGACGGTCTGCCCGGATTGGACGCGGACAACGCGGTCATCGTGATCCGGGGTCGCAGCAAATCGCAGGGCGGTGCGCTCGACCCGCGCTGGCCGACCGACCTGGACCCGTCGCTGATGATGCGGTCGGGGGCTGCGCCCGAGCGGCCGGTCATTCGCGGCCAGTCGAGGGACGATCCCGGATACCTGCATTCGGAAAACGTGAGGCAGGTCACATTTGGTCCACCCCGTCGAGTGCAACCCGCCGGCGCGACGGCAACCGGTCACGGCAGCAGTCCCAATTCCCCGCCAAGTTCCCGCGGCTTCGACACCAACACACCGGTGGCACCTCCCAGGATCTGGCCGGATCGAAATGACCTGTCACCAACGGCGTTTGATTCCCCTGGCGGACCGGGATCGTATCCGCCAGGAAGCGCGGGACCGGGTTCCTTTGCTGCGCGATCTCCGCAGGGACAAATGCCATTCCAGCCGAATGGTCCCGCTCGGAACGGCGCTCCGCGCGAACCCGGTCCGTCGCCCGGCAACTCGCCGCGTGACAACCCGGTTCCCATTCCAAACCCGATGATGTCTCAACCCGCAATGACGTGGGGACCGCAACCGAACGGGCCGCAAACCTTCGAATCCCAGCCGAATGAACCTCCGCCGAATGGACCGCAATTCAACGGGCCTCAACCCAACGGAATGCTGCCGGGTGGTCCACCA
The DNA here is from genome assembly GCA_043732205.1 of Schlesneria sp. Taxonomy (GTDB): domain Bacteria; phylum Planctomycetota; class Planctomycetia; order Planctomycetales; family Planctomycetaceae; genus Schlesneria. The sequence continues at coordinate 3,872 of JAYTIB010000580.1, forward strand.
CCGGGATCAAGGACGTCGAGTCCCTCGTTCAATCCCCAGCCGAATGGCGATCCGGACCGCAGGTCGGTTATCGATCAAGGACCGGACCTGGAAGCGGCACTGGGCCTCGGCGGCGGGACACTCGACGGTCGCCACGTGATCCGCATTCCGATCCGGCTCGGTCCCGGTGAGACCGCCGACATCCGCCCCGAAGACGTCATCCTGTACGACGGAGACATCGTCTTCATCGAGTCGCGCGACACCGAAGTCTTCTACACGGGCGGACTGCTGGGAGGCGGCCAATACACACTGCCGCGAGACTACGATCTCGACATCCTGCAGGCGTTGTCACTGGCCAGTTCGCGTGGAATCAGTGGCGGCAACCGATCGATCGGCGGCTCTTCGGCACTCAACAACGACGTGTCGATCAGCGCGAGCACCGCGATCATCTTGCGGAAGCTGCCCGACGGCGGTGAGATCCCGGTCAAGGTCGACCTGTACCGCGCCCGCACGGACCTGTCCGAGCGGATCGTGATCCAACCGGGCGACTACATCCTGCTCCAGTACACCCCGCTGGAAGCCGTCGGGGCCTTCTTCGAACGCCACCTGCTCGAAACGGCCATCTTCGGCCTGGCCGCGCAGAGCTTCAATAAGACCGGCAACTGAGCAGCGTCTCCCAGATCGCGGTGCATGTCGTTGGACAAGGCCCGCAGCGGCGAGACGTAGACGACGCGAATCTCGTCGGTCAACTCGTTCCGCACGGCCAGTCGCAGCAGCCGGTCGATCGCCACGAGAAACGCCGTCAATGTCTTCCCACTCCCCGTCGGCGCGGCAATCAACACATCCCGCCCCGCCACCAGAATCGAGAGTCGTGAAACAACCGATGGAAATGCAAACCGGGATGCTGCGGATTGGCCATGAACTGTTGATAGGCACCGCGTGCCGCATGTCGGACCGGCTCGGGGAGTTCGCGGTACAACTTCCAAAACGAAGGCAACGTTTGGGAAGTCATAGTTGATCGAGTTTCAGCGGGCTGGCCTGCCCGGACTGGATCTGTTCCAGGCACTCCTCGGCAAATGACGTGAACGCGGAGCGGGGGCGTTCCTCAGCCAGAATGCCGAGCCACGGATCGTCCTGGTGCTCGGGAAACACAACCAAGACCTCGACTGGCCCCGTTTCTGGTGCCGGTTCGACCAGAGTCAACCGACCGTTCTCGAACGTGGCCTTCACCGCCTTCATGTCAGATGCTCCGTGGGGGGCGAGAGTCTGTCAGCCAATCCATCGACCTGTTTGCACAGGCTCGACGGGCAAATTGTAACGATCACCCGGCAACATGCGATACATCTTCGACAGCCGACGCATTGTGAGGCATGTCGAAAAGTTCCAAATGTGATGCTGAACTCTTCAGCGGGCGACGCTAAACTTTGTTGACGATTCGAGTCCACGCGTCGTTCAGATCGCCCCTGATCGCGCCACGAGAGGCAGTCACTCTATGAACAAGACGACCACGAATTTCCTGACGCGCGTGCCCGTCCAACGTCTGCGGCGCGCCGAGAAGATTCTCCAGAAGCTCGGCCTGACTCCCGCCGATGCTGTGAACATGTTGCTGGCTCAAATCGAAATTCGCCGCGGCTTGCCGTTTGAGGTCGGCACTCCACCGAACCCGCTGCTCTCTGCGGATGGCCAGGCGACGGCATGGACGGAGGCGTTCGGTGCCTACTGAACCTCGACCAGGCGACGTGTGGTTCGCGGAGTTGGGCCTGGTGGAAAAAAGCCGCCCCGTCCTGGTTTTGGCCTATCCGCAACCCGCCGATGCACGTGTGTTGGTGCTCGTCGCGCCCCTGACGTCGCAGATTCGCGGTCAGCGCGGAGAAGTTCCGCTGGGTAAGCCGCGCTGGCTGCCCAAAGAGTCCGCCGTCAACGTGCAGGGACTCGCCAGTTTCGATCCCGGTAAGCTGACTCGCCGGCTGGGAACGCTGTCGGCCGAGCAATCCAGCGCCGTGAAAGTCGCACTCCGCGACTTGCTCCAACTGTGAACCGCGCGACTCACTCCAGTGAGCCGGATAGGGGTGGAGTCCCACGCTGCACTGACTCCGGTCAAATCGTGCCTCCTCATCGGGTGGCCTGACGGTCGAAGAGCCGCCACCAGTCGTGGCGGTCCTTGTCGTTTTTCTCGTTCCCAAGCTCCGGCTTGGGAACGCACTCCTGCCAAGCTCCTGCTTGGAGTAAAGAACACAACGCACGCCATCTCCCCACCCGCGAAGCGGAGCTTCAAAGACGGGCGTTCCCAAGCCGGAGCTTGGGAACGAGAACAACGAGAACAACTTTTGCTTGGGAACGACATCAAGCAGCCGCATCACTTGAGGAACCCTTCGCGTCGCATGCGCTGCCGAATCTGCTTGGCCTCGGGAATCTTCAATCGCTCGGCGGTCGACAGTGCCTCGACCAAGAGTTCTTTGGCTCGCCGACGATCTGCCCCCTTATTTCGCCTTAGAAACAAGATCGCCATGTTGCATTGGCAACGGGATAATTCGTACATATCTCCGATCCGTTCATAAATCGGCAATGCTTCGTCTCGATAGATGCGGAGCGCCTCGTTGAACTCACTTCGAGTTTGCAAGATAGCCGCAATCCTTTCCATCGTCATTGCCTGCGACTTCGTGTCGCCGAGTCGCTCGAAGGTTGGCAACACATCCTCGCGAAGGATATTGAGCGCGATGTCAGTGTCACCTCGAAGCTGATGGATGTCCGCGATTTTTCCCAATGTCACTGCCCGTTCGCGCATGTCGCCAAGTCGCTCGTGGATCGGTAGTTCTTCATGGCGACGGATGCGGAGTGACTCGTCCAATTCTCCTCGCCGTTGCAGAAAATCCGCAATCTTCCCCATCGCCACGGCTTGTTCGCGAACATCACCGAGCCGTTCGTAGACCGGCAGTTCTTCTTCGCGGCGGATGCGAATCGACTCGTCCAACTCACCTTGCGATTGCAGAACGTCGGCGATCCGCCCCATCGACACCGCCCGCTCCCGAATGTTTCCGAGTCGCTCGCAAATAGGAAGTACTTCATCGCGATGGATTCGCATCGCCTCGTTCAGATCCCCTCGCAATTCCAAGATGTCGGCGATGAGCCTCTTTGTTCTCGCCCACTCCAGCATGTCACCGAGCCGTTCAAAGACAGGAAGTTGTTCCTCGCGGCGGATGCGGAGTGCCTCTTCCAGCTCCCCGCGCGATTGCAGGATGTCCGCAATTGCTCCCATCGTAATTGCCCTCGCCCGCACGTCGCCGAATTGTTCGCAAACCGGCAGTTCTTCCTCGTGGTAGACGCGAAGCGCCTCGTCGAACTCCCCTCGCATTTGTAGGATGTGTGCGATCTGCCCCATCGTCGCCGCCCGCGACCGCACATCACCGGTTTGTTCATAGACTGGCAGAACTTCCTCGCGGTAAATGCGGAGTGCCTCATCCAGTTCCCCGTGAAATCGAAAGATGTTCGCGATTTGTGCCATCGTCGCCGCCCTCGACTGCACATCGCCAAGTTGATCACAAACTGGTAGTTGCTCCTCGCGACGGATGCGGAGCGCCTCGTCCAGATTTCCAACGAATTGGTACAGCGTGGCCAACTCATCCCACCAACTCAGGATGTGTGACTGCATGTCTGTTGACGACGAGTCGGCCTGAGCGAGCCGTTGTTGCAGCTCAGCGATACGTGTCTGCTTTTCATCTTCCGAGAGCGATGTCGCGGTGAGGTAGCGGCCCTCGTAGGTATCAGGCTGCCGAAACGTCGGAGAGTGGCCCTGTTCCACGAAGTAGAACCGATGGCTGCGGATGCGCCAAAAGTCGCGCGCGGTTTCCGACAAGGCCCGGGCGGCGTACTCGGGTAACCAGAAGACGACGGGACACACGAACGCCGTCGGCCAAAGGTCGCGCGAGGCATTGAGCGAGCGGAGTGTCGTGTCGTCGCTTTCGGCGTCGGAGATGGAGGCTTCCAATCCGACGAGAAAGAGTGCGGTGTCGCGGGACGTGACGTGATCGCGGACGAAGCCGTAGACATCGATAGTCTGCGGCGGAAGCGTCACGACTTCAACGGCCGGGAACTGTTCGCGCACGGCGTCGATCAATCGAGTTCGCAGGGCGGGGCTGTTGCAGACGGCGATGCTCAGTGAGAACGTCCCCTGGCCGACGGTCAACATGCGGCAGAGCGCGGCCAGTTCGCTGTCGTGCGACAAGTCAACGGGGTCGGCAACGAGGGTGTCGGGACTGGTCATGGTTGACCGGCCGCAGGGGGAGTTGGTGTCGCGATTGGAAGTGGTGCCGGCGGATTGAGTGACGCGACCATCGGATTCAAACCGTACCACTCGATGTCATTGACGTACTGCACGATGGCCCGGCTGTCGAGCAGTTCGCGGATCGCCGCTTCATTGGTGTTGTCTCGAACCGCCTGCCCGGTCTCACGCACTTGCTCGATGATCGGCCAATGTTCGCGGCGCAGTTGGCGGGCATATTCGCGCTGGCCTTCCCGAGTCGCCCGCTTCAAGGACTCATGCTTGAGCGGCAGTCCGTCGCTGATGATGGCTTCCCGGACCAGCGTCATCAGCTCAGTTGGCTGGCCTCCACTGAGTTTGATCAACTCCCGCAAAATGGGTGGTTTTTGAAAGACATCTGCAGTCGTCGCACCCGCAGCAGTGAGACGGCTGAGGACCATCTCTTCCATCTTGTCGATCCCTTTCTCGTGGGGACGATTTGCGGGAGGAGGAGTCGCGATCTTGATCATCGGCACGACGGGGACATGCCCACCGTACAACGTCTTGATCGTCCCTTCTTGGTGCGAATAGGCCAGCGACAGCGGCATCGTGTAAACCATGTGACACTTGAATGCCGTCAACTGCGCCGACCGGTGGATGAAGAGATACTCGGCGGTGTTACAACCTGCGTCGGCGTGCGGTCGAACGATCATCTTGTCGAGATCATCCACGAGAATCACGAGCCCGGCATATCCCTTCTTCTGCAACTCCAACAGGGCTTGCCCGATCACATCGTTGGCAGCGTTCAGCCAGTTGCCCGCGTCCGGGTCCAGCAATTTACGGACTTCCAACCTCGCATCGGGACTGTTCTTGATAGCTGTCCCGAGTTCCAACAAGCCCAAATCCAGCTTCGCGTCTTGAAACTCGATCTGACTCGTCATCAGTCTCTTCAGCCGCTCGAAGCGATCCTTGAAAAAACCCGGCTTCAACTCAATCCCCAGCCGCTCGCGAAGCTGCTTGGCAAGCTGGCGAACGATGGCGATCAGGATCTCAGGGAAGTCGATGTCGTTGCGATCCAGATCGTCATCCGAGCGGCAGAAGACGACGAAGTGCTTCGGATCGCCAGCCTCAAGAGCCTGCTGCAACAGATACAGTTCCGTGGACTTGCCGCTGCCGCGATGCCCAGCCAGCACCTGAGCCGTGTTGCGGTCCGCCAGTTGAATGCGTTGCATCAACCGATTGACGATTCCAGCGGAACCTCTCACAGAGTCCAGATCGACGTACAAGTCTGTCTGTTCGGCACGCAACGGCGTCGTGGCGAATTGGCGGTAGACGCGAGTTTCCAGTTTGTCGGCCATGCGGTGGTACTGTCGTTGTGGGAAGGCGGCTGAAGTTCAAGTGCGGCGGGATTCTACAGCAGTCTCACGAGACGTGAAACATCGGCCCCGCAGTCCGAGATCGTCCAATGTCTACGTCTCTCGCCACAGTTGCGACCACACGTGTGGGAAGTGGCACGGCTTCGGTGTCCTCGAAGAAGCAATGGCCTGTCCGGTTGGGAGGGCGGTGCTATACGTCGTTCGGTTCGCGTTGCTGGCGTCTGTGTGCGTGGTTATCGTGGGGCTGTCCAACGGTGGGCAATCGACTTGAGTTCTTGTTCTGTGAGACATCCCATGAAACTGGACCGCGTCACCAGCAATCCCGCCCGCATGAACGGCCAGCCCTGTGTGCGCGACCTCCGGCTCACGGTTCGCCGCGTCGTGGAGTTGGTGTCCGTCTATCCCGACCGAGCGGAACTGATGCGTGAGTTTCCCGAATTGGATGAGGAAGACATCCGGCAGGCCCTGGCCTACGCAGCCGCCTCGTTAGACGACCGTGTCGTCGAACTCGCGGGGAATCATGAAACTGCTGCTTGATCAGGGATTGCCTCGCAGCGCGGCCGCACTCTTGATCGCCGCCGGAATCGACACCGTGCATGTCGGCGAACTTGGTCTCGCCGCCGCCGAAGATGCCGCCATTCTTCAATCGGGCCGTGAGACGGATCGCACCGTGGTCACGCTCGACGCGGACTTCCATGCCCTGCTAGCGATGTCCGGTGCGTTCGCACCGTCCGTCATCCGCATTCGGATCGAGGGACTGCGCGGCGAGGCGCTCACTGATCTGCTCCTCACGGTCATCGCTCAATGCACCGCGGACCTTGAACAGGGCGCGGCGGTGACAGTCCAATCGGGTCGCATCCGAATTCGACATCTGCCGTTGCTGGATGGTTGACGACTCCCTGTTGCGGCAGCAGTCTCCAAACGCAAACTGTGGCGCGGGGGTACGGCGCGGCGACGATCGCCGCCTTCCGGTGGCGTGGTCGTCAAACGGAACCCGGACTACACTGTGCGGCGTGACCCGCTCGAATGGTCGCCAGTTCCGTTCTGCGATTGAGACCCCGTCCATGACAGATCGACCACGCACGTTGCGAGAACTTCGTGAATCCGGGTATCGGCCGACGTCCGTCAAGCGGGAGATGCGCCGGAACCTGTTGAACAAGTTGCGGCGCGGGGAGCCGTTGTTTCCTGGCATGCTGGGGTATGACGACACGGTCATTCCGCAGATTGAGCATGCGATTTTGTCGC
>JAYTIB010000581.1:0-4165 GCA_043732205.1 Schlesneria sp.
TTTCAACCCACGCAAGATGTCGTACCGCGTCGGCTAAAGCCAACGCGACATCTTGTGCTGGACCGCCATTGAACTTGAAAGATTCACACGCTCTCAGGAATTTCCCAACTCCACCAGCGACTGGGTCTTTACGATCGCCAGTTGTTCGGGGAACGTGTGATAGGCATGCACGAGCAGGCTTCGACGGCAGAATTCCGTTCGGACGAGGCTGATCGGGCCGGGACTGAATCGGTTCGCGCCGGGGAACTCGGCGAACAAACTGGCCTTTGCGCCATCCGCGATCAACTCCTCATGCTGTCGCAGGAACACTGACAGCGAGAGTTTCTCCAGCGAGCAGCCAACGTCGTATCGGAGTCCGAATTCGAATTCGACGGTTTCCGTGCGACAACCCCTGAGCTTCTGTTCGAACAGGCAACCGCGAACCGGAAAGGCATCGTGTCGATCGGAGATCACTTCGGTCAGCGTCTTCGTTTCTGTTCGCAGAATGAACGCATGGCCGGAGGCGATCAGACGCACGTCCAATGTCATTCCCGCTACGGTCAACAGGGCCGACTTGTGATGACACAACAGGTCGGGATGCAAGGCCCGACCGTAGGTCCGCAGCACCAAGTCCGCAGTATCGGGACGAGCAACACTGAGGGTCATGACACGATTCACCAAGGGAGTTCTCGACGTCCGAAAGAGCAGTGGTCGCGATACCAGAGCATCAGGAGCCGTGCTGCTGCAAGTCAGCCGCTCCTTTTCTGTGACAGAAGTCTCCAAACGATTCACCCGTCAGACGGTTGGCCTTGTAGTAGTTCAGGGCCGGCGTCACGGCGGTGACAATGTCCGCTTCCGGGATCAGATCCTTGTACACGTAGGCCAGTCGCGTCCCCTGGGTGTTTCCGCCCAGATAGATGGTGTACTTGTGCAGAGTCTTGCCGACGAATCCGATGTCCGGGGTGTACGGACGGGCACAGCCGTTCGGGCAGCCCGTCATGTGAACCGAGATGCGATCGCTGACGATTCCCAATCGCGCCATCTCGATCTCCAGGCGATCGATGACATCGGGTAACACGCGCTCGGATTCAGTGACGGCCAGACTACAGGTGGGGAATGCGGGGCAGGCGATGGAATACCTGCGGATCAGCGTCAACTCGTGATCCTGTTTGATGCCGTGATCGGCCAGCAATTGCGAGATGTCGCCGCGATCCGTGGGATCAATGTCGCACAGGATCACAGCCTGCAGCGCCGTCAGCCGGGTGGCCATGCCGTACTTGGTAAGCAGAGCCCGCAGCCCGGTCTTGATCCGGAGCGAGCCTTCATCCTTGATGCGACCACATTCAATGTTGATGCCCAGGAACAGCTTGCCGTCCCCCTGTTCGTGCCAGCCGATGTGGTCGTCGACATCGGTCACGTCGACATCGCGCGGCGGCAGCAACGACTGGCCGTAGTACTCTTCCACCTTCGCTTTGAACCACTCCAAGCCCCGGTTGTGGATCAGGTATTTCAGGCGGGCCACCTTGCGGTCTTCGCGATTGCCGAAGTCCCGCTGCACCTTGACCACCGCTTCCGACACACCAACAACCTGATCGGGACGCACAAACGCCATCGGTTTGGCGAGTGCCACGAAGGTCTTTTCCGCAGCCGGAGTCTTGCCCATTCCGCCACCCACGAGGACGTTGTATCCGTGAATCTGTTGGCCATCGACGACAGCCAGGAAGCCCAGGTCGTGAGTGTAGAGGTCGATGCAATTGTCCTCAGGCAGCGCCAGGCCGATCTTGAATTTGCGGGGCAGATACAGCGCTCCGTAGATGGGCTCGTCGACCGGCGTGAACTCGGCCACGTTGGTCCGCTCGCCGTTTTCGTCGGTCAGCCAGATCTCGTGATAGGCGGTTGTCCGCGGCTTGAGGTGTTCCGCCAACTGGTCCGCGAGCGACTGCATCTGGTCGTGGACCGGACTGTTCCTGATCGGGGCTGGGCAGGCCATCACATTGCGCTTGACGTCACCGCAGGCGGCGAGCGTAGTCAGCAGCGTGTCGTTGATCCCCTGGATCGCCGCCTTCAGATGGGACTTGATCACGCCGTGCAATTGGAACCCCTGGCGCGTGGTCACTCGCAGCGTGCCGTTGGCGTACTTCTCGCACAGATCCAAGTGGTCGAGAAACTGTCGCGCCGTCACCTTTCCACCGGGAACCGCCGTGCGAAGCATGAAGATGAACTGCCGGCCCTTGGCCGTCCCATCGACGTTCTTGTCTTTGCGATGATCGCGGTCATCCTGCTGGTAGATGCCGTGATTCTTCAGCAGGTGTTCGGAATCCGCGCAGAATTCGCGATCGTGCTGCAACTCTTCGGCGAGAGTCCCCCGCAACTGGCGGCTGTTTTCCTTGACGATCTCGACCTTGCTCCGCTTCACTTCCTCGGACATTTCCCGCAGGCTCCGCTGACGAATGAATCCACTGAATCAAAACGTTGAAATTGCTGAGTACACGACGGCGAGAAGTATAGCCGGGCAGCTCGGTGACGAGTAGCGGTGATGTCACGAGTCAGGTGGCGGGTTGCCGTCATGAGTCACCAAGTCGGTTTCAGCCCAAACTTCATCTTCGCGCCGTTTCGTCGGGCTGCTAAGTTTCCGGCCTTTGCAGGATTTCCAAACCGCTCTCTCTGCTTCCTAGAGGTGGCGGCGCTGGTGGTTTTTGGTGTCCCCGACCATGGAAGGTCCAACGATGCCCTGTTCCGTGTTTCGATCTGGTTTGCTGGTGGCACTGCTGGTGTTCTGCCTGCCTGGCTGCGGTTACTTTCAGGGTGCTAAATCCGATGCGGATGATGAATTCGCGGACTTCGACCGGGATGACGCGGCGGACGAGAAGGAGGGCGGTGAACTCGCCCGCGACTCAAAACCGTCCGAGGGTGAGCTGGAACTCAAGCTCAACGTCGGCGATCGCTTCCCGCTGAAAAAACGGATCGAGCAAGTGCTGACTCAGGGTGACAGTCTCGGAGGCGTGCTTGTCAATCGCTCGATTGTGGAGATGCTGCTCTCCCTGGTGGTCGAGGAAATCCGCGACGGCAACAAGTGTCTGTCGGTGCGCTACCACAAGGTTCACTACGCCCACAACATCGCCGGGCGGCAGGTGGAATACAATTCGGAGAAGTTTGAACCCGTCCCGACCGAGGCGCTGGTCTACGCCGGTCTGAAGGACAACGGGTTCTCATTCTGGATTGGCCCTGACAACCGCGTGGTGGAACTGGTGGGATTCCAGGACTTCCTGCAGCGGTGTTTGCAGAACGTGCCACCGGCCTACCGCGATGCGGTGATGCGGCAGTTGGAGGGAACGCACGGCGATGATGGCCTGGCGAATTTTGTGGATGACGGGATCGGACTGTTGCCGTACAGCGATGATCCCAAGCATCCGGCCGTGGCGGTCAGAGTCGGATCGACCTGGGAATGCAAACCGCGACGTTCGGAAGGCCCCATTCCGATGAATGTCTCCATGCGGTGCGTCTTGAAGAATCTCACCGACACCTCCGCGGAGATCGGCCTGCTCGGCAATATCGTTGGCCCGAGTTCTCCGGTCATTGTCAGGGACGGAACGCGGGAAATGCGGGTCTTCGTTAAGAGCGGCCGCTGCATGGGAACGTGCCAGGTGGACCGTCGCACCGGACTGCCGACGCAATCGGAGGTCAACCGCTTTTTGGAAATGACCGTGCAGTTGCCGGACGGCAAGGAGATCCCGCAGCGCAAGGAAGTCCTGACGTCGATCACGACGTTTCCGGAGCAGGGTGCGGTGAGCATGGGCACGCCGCGCGACGCCGAGTCCGGTTCGTTGTCGAGAACATCCAGCTTCGGACAGGATTCGGGTTCGAATCGAATCACCCAGGCCATTGGCACCAGCAGCAGTCAAGAGGACATTCGCAGAAGCGATTCGCGCAGCCGCAGCAGCAGCAGCGGCAGCGGCAGCGGCAGCGGCAGCGGCAGCGGCAGCGGCAGCGGCAGCATTTTCGATCGCACGAATCGGCAGTGACGGAGCCGCGCTCTGTGTTCAACGGTTCCTGATTTCCCGGTGACTCAGAGCTTGTGAATCTTTGTAGCGTGGGTTTCAACCCACGCTAGATGTCGTACCGCGTCGGCTAAAGCCAACGCGACATCTTGTGCTGGACCGCCATTGAACTTGAAAGATTCACACGC
>JAYTIB010000582.1:0-10678 GCA_043732205.1 Schlesneria sp.
CGCTTGATGCTGCCCGGCTTCAACTCGCTCTGGCGTTGACCGACGTACTTCGTGAGCCACTCGCCGAGTTTCGGGGCGGCGTTCTTGGGAACGCGCGGCAGACACAGACCGAACCGGGCCAGCTTCTCGTGGATGTCGTCCGAGATGCTGGTGAGCCATTCGAGCGTCGGGCCTTCGGGAGACTGATGCAGCCGCTTGGCTTCGATCAGCTTCTCGACTCGACGGCAGCATTCTTCCGCCGTGTCGTGACTGACGATCCCCAACCGCAGCCGGTCGCGTTTGCCGTTCGTGTTGCTGAAGTCGATGGCGCGGGGAGGAGTCTTGCCCTTGCCGAGCTTCGTGATACTGGCCATGTCAGAGACTCCTACGTCTTGAATGATGAACCGTCAGAATGGTAGCCCACTTCGTAAGCGGGCGCAAGGCGTCGCAATCGGGCTTGAGTTGTGATGATCGTGCTGGGAGCAGTCGCGCCCATAGGGGATCAAGTTCCCGTCACTCCCTCACAGTTGAACCCCTATGGCAAACAAGCTGGTTTCCTCATAGGAGTTCAAGTTGGCAGGGAGTCCCGGAAGTTGAACCTCGATGGTGAGTCGCTACGGGAACAGACGAACAGCTTCGGCCTCATCCACGTCGGCGGGAACTGCCTCATCGCCGTTCGACGGCAGCGATCACCAGACGACGGACTTTTCGCCGAACCCGATCCGATGAGACTTCACCTTGGCCAGTTTCTTCGCCCGCTTGAGTGTCGCCCACGCGATGTCGGCATCGTCGGCCAATTGCTTGACGATCTTGGCGTGCATGGAACATCCGGTCAGTTTCTCGACGAGCCATTCCGCCGCCTGTTGAACGGCCTCACCCTGTTCGCTGCTGCCGCGCGGCTTCCGTTCGGGTTGAGTCTCTTGCCCCAAATATTCGTCTGCGGTCATCACGACGGGAGTCTCTTCCCAGCAGACCGCTCCGTCCTGCAAGCGATAGGCTAGCCGCCTGTTGAAAAACTTGTGGGGTAGGTTTGCAACCTGCCCGTGACTCGTTGAAACAAGGGACTGACAGGTTACAAACCTACCCCACGCCCCTTTTTCAACAGGCTGCTAGGCCGGTCGCTTCCACGGCAATGTTGATCTTCGCCAACAGGATCAGGCGTCGCTTGTCATCGTCGTGGTCCTTCGCGACATGCCACACCGCGCGAGCCGCCGCCGCAAACGCGAGCGATCCCATTGCCCGATAGACGGCCTTGCCGCCGCTCCCCTTGGCGAGATGCGTCACCATGACGACCGCCACCCGGTACTTGCTCGCCAAGTCGGCTAGTGGAGCCAGCATCGCGCGCGGGTGCCACTGGCGAGGGGCTTCGCTCTCCAGTGATCTTTGAAAACACTGGCGGTTCAAAGCCACCGCCAGTGGCACCCGGCGGGGCGTCTGAACTCTTGCCTCTGGTCACACTGCGATCCGGATGCTCAAAGTCGCGTCCGGTCCCTCCTGCCGACTCGTGGAGGGAACTGCGGGGTGCCACGGTCAGGGAGTCTTCGACAGGACCGTGCTCTTCGGTGAGCGAAGTCGGAGGCCAGGGTCACACCGTCTGCGGGAGGACCGTGCTTGTGGCGGTGATGTCTCCGTCAACAATCCACGTCTCTGCTTCATTTGCACGGCCACGTCGAAGACTCAGTGGCCGCGGTATCCGCACCCGGCGAAAATCCAAGCATTCAGCGCAGACAGGCTTTGAATCCGGCCTGTTCAAAGTGGTGGTCTGATGTGAAAGCTTCGGTCAATCCAAGCTCTTCCGTCGCGACGATGGAGATGCAGTCTGTCAGGGACCAGTCTTTGTCTGGTCGATCGCGAAAACGAGCAAACCCCGAATCGAAACGGTCGTGACTGCCAGCGAGGATCGTCGTCTCCGGATCGGCTTGCAGGCTTCGCAACAGTTCCACGAAGACCATCCGATCGCCCGCTCTCGACAAGAAGTTGCCGGTCTCAATCAGCACATATTCGGTCGTCACCAGCGATCCCCGATACTGGCTCGCCAGACTGACCGCTTTGGCATGCAGCGCGTCACGCGGACTGACCAACGCCACAGAGAACGACGTGTCGGCGAAAGTCGGCTTCATGACTTCGGCTGCCCATAGAGGTAATGATCGACGTTGCTCGCCGCATCCGAAGGCAACCCCTGCGCTGTCCCCACCACGGACTTGAGACGCTCCAGCAATGTCGTCGGCGTTGCCTCGGCTGGATCGCCGATGACCTCAACCGAAACAGCGATCCCCTCAGTCAACGAGACCGGATCATCCAGCACAATCACGCCGTTCTTGACATGCCCGGAAAGAACCATGACAGCACCTCGTCCTCAATGAGACATCCACACAATCACCGGGAAAAGTTTACCTCCACACGTCACGCTTCAACACCCTCTTCCTGCCCGATGAGGTCGATGATTGCGCGCAGGTCGCCGACGTTCACTTCCAGTTCCTGATTCGCTTTGGTGGCGAGATCTTGCGGGTCGGGGAGGTCGTCGCTCGATTCCAGCGACTCGTGGAGGGAACTGCGGGGGGCCACGGTCAGGGAGTCTTCGACAGGACCGTGCTCTTCGGTGAGCGAATGTCGGAGGCCAGGGTCACACCGTCTGCGGGATGGCCGGGGTTGTGGCTGTGAGGGCTCCGTCAACAATCCACGTCACTTCTTCATTCGCGCGGCCACGTCGAAGATTCCGTGACCGTGGCACCCGCACCCGGCGCATGAGACAAACACAGGCGGAGGTCGGGTGGCCGGGGTTGGAGCGTTTCGCGAAACCCCGGGGCTTCGTCCAAAGCGACTCCAGCCCGGCCACCCAGCCGTCTGCGGGATGGCCGTGCTTGTTGCGGTGATGGCTCCGTCAACAATCCACGTCTCTTCTTCATTCGCACGGCCACGTCCTCGGCTACCATTGAAGTTGAGGCGTGCCACTGCTTCGGAGTCCTCGGAGAAGCAGTGTGAACGGGCGTTGACACTTCATCAGCACTGCTTCTCCGAGGACTCCGAAGCAGTGGCACGTCCAACGATGCTGGCGAATCAAGCAGGGCCACCCCGCCCACGGTCATGGAGTCTTCGACAGGGCCGTGCTCTTCGGTGAGCGAATGTCGGAGGCCGGGGTCACACCGTCTGCGGGAGGGCCGTGCTTGTGGCGGTGATGGCTCCGTCAACAATCCACGTCTCTGCTTCATTCGCACGGCCATGTTGATGACTCCTTGACTGTGGCCCCCGCGCCGGCGCAGGAATTCGGGGCCGAGACGCCACCCGTCGCACAGCGACATTTGACGGTTGCTCTGCGACCTACACCAAGCTCGCCGCATTAGCCAAGGACACGGGAAGTGTTTTCACTTTCTTACCGCCGCGCTGCTTTGAGCGGGCATTCTTTGCTGTATTCTGTCGCCGATGTTTTTGCTGCAAAATGGTCGGAGGGTTGCGTGATGAGTCGCGGGTTAGTGGCGCGAAGCTGGCTCGGCTGGAAGGGTGGCCCGTCTCCGCTGGGCAGTTCGTCTACCGGCGGGGTCTCAGCCGATCGGGAATTGCTGCGGCAATTTCTCGGTGGAGATGAGGCCGCGTTTGCCGAGTTGGTTGAGCGTCATGCCGGGCTGGTGATGGGAGTCTGCCGCCGCGTGTTCCGACAGGCGGCCGATGCCGAGGATGCGTTTCAGGCCACGTTTCTCGTCTTGGCTCGCAAGGCGGGATCGCTGAGTTGGCAGGGGTCGATTGCCGGTTGGTTGCATGACACGGCGCGACGGACTTCGCTGAAGCTGCGTGGTTCGACCGCGCGGCGGCGGGAGGTCGAGCAGCAGGCGGCGGCAGCGCGGCCTGTGAATGATGCGACTTCCAACACGACCGATCCGAGTTCTCAAGCAACCGTTCATGAGTTGTCCGAGATTCTCGATGAGGAACTCGCGCGGCTGCCTGCCAAGTTTCGCGAGGTCATCTTGCTCAGCCAGATTGAAGGGCTGAGTCGCGATGAGTTGGCGGAACGACTCGGAATCAGTGTGGCTGCCGTGAAGGACCGACTCGAACGGGGACGCGAGCAGTTGCTAACTCGGCTCGTGAAACGGGGCGTCTCACTGACCGCGATAGCTCTTGCCGCGTGGCTTGTGCCGGGAACGGCTCAAGCGGCGGGAACGGCGGCGCTGGTGGCGGGAACGGCTCAAGCGGCCGGAGCATTTGCGACAGGCAAGTTGGCGGCGGGGACGGTCCCGGCTGCGGTTACTCTGGCACAAGGAGTTCTGAAAATGATGGGCTTTGAAAAACTGAAAATGGTTGCGGCGTGCATGGTCTCGCTGCTGACGGCGGGCACGATCGCGTATGGCATGTTGCAGGACGAACCGACTCGATTCGAGAAGGGCCTGCGCGGGCACATCGTCTCAGTGAATGCAGGCAAGCCTGCAACCGTGACGATCTCGCTCGAAGAGTTCGGAATGCTGCTCAATCTCGACGTGTCGGGACAGGCCAAAGTCTGGACCGCATTTGAAGCGGGGCAGCTCGCCGATTTGAAGGAAGGACAGTTCGTCTCGCTGCGACTGGGCAACGATCATCGCACGGTGAATGAGATTCATGTACAGGGACAGATGCGCGAAGCGTTGATCAAGTCGGTCGCCGCATCGGGCAAGATCGTGATCGTCGAAGGAGACGACGAAGAAGAGGGCGGCAGCAAGCCGATGGAAGTCGAACTCGCTCCCGATGCGATCCTGCGAATCGGTGGCCTGCCAGCGACGCGCGGCGACCTCAAGCCAGGAATGCAGGTTCCGCTGGAGTTCGGTCGCGACGGCAAACTGGTCAACGCGATTGAAGCCGATGCCGCCGAGAACACGCTCGCCGATGGCGAGCTGATCGAAGTGGACTCCAATGGAAACAATCTGGTCTTCGGTCGCGAAGAGAACGACGAAGGCCAGCCGGTCCAGCAATCGTTCACGATCACCGCCGAAACGATCATCACGCTCGACGGCAAACCCGCGAAGCTGGCCGACCTCAAACGCGGCTCGTCGCTCAAGCTGCGACTCTCTGACGATGGTCAATCCATCCGTGCAATCAAGGCCACGAGTCCCGAAGCGGACGACGATGATAAATCTGAGCACGACAACAAGTGACCTTGTTTGCTCAATCCGACGGCGCTTGCGTGAGAGACTCTCGCAAGCGCCGTTGGTGTTGCCGGACTCGGACAGACCGCCGATAGAACCGTTCACGAACTCCACATCATCTATTCACGAGACCGCCCGATGTCTGGTTACGACCGGCTTTCAATTGTGAGGCGATCTCTGCGCTGGCTCGTTCTCGGAATGGTCTCTCTTTCGCTGAGTGCCGCTCACGCCGCAGGCACGCCCGTCGTTGGAGCCACGTTCGATGAGAAAACGAACATCGCGTTTCCGGAGAGTCCTTCGGTCGTCGATGTCACGAAGGCTCCGTACAACGCGAAAGGGGACGGCAAGAACGACGACACGGAGGCACTTCAGCGAGCGTTGTTCGACGTGATGGGGCAGCACAAGCTGCTCTATTTTCCGAACGGAGCGTATCTCGTCTCGAAGACGCTCAACTGGTCGAAGAAGAACTCGGTGGGCCGGGATGCGTGGGGCAAGAACTTTATCCAAGGCGAGAACGTTTCACGGACGATCATTCGGTTGAAGGACGCGACCTTCACCGACCCGAAGCAGTCCGCGAGCATCATGTGGTGCGGCGGCTTCGGCTCGGCGGACTGGTTTCACAATTACATTCAGGACGTGACGTTCGATGTCGGCAACAACAATCCCGGAGCGATCGGTTTGCAGTTTTACTCGAACAATTCCGGAGCCGTGCGCAACTGCCGCATCATCGCGGGTGAAGGAAGCGGAGCAGTCGGACTCGACCTCGGCCATCGCGACATGAACGGCCCGCTGCTCGTGCGGAACTGCGAGGTCATTGGCTTTCAACGCGGCATCAGCACGGCGCGGGCCGTCAACGGGCAGACCTTCGAGCACATTACGCTGCGTGGTCAGACGCAATTCGGTTTCACGAACGAAGGTCAGGCCATCAGCATCCGAGGACTCGTCAGTGAGAGCGCCGTCCCGGCGATTCAGAGCTACGGCACGCTCTGCCTGATTGACGCGAAGCTGACCGGCAACGACGCCGCGGCTCGAATGCCCGCGATCGTGAACTTCAACGGCGGACGCATTTTTCTGCGCGACATCGAGACCACTGGTTACGGCCGCGCGGTGGGCGATGTCGCCACGCCAGATTCGGCCGCCGCGTTCCGCATCGTCGGCACAGACAAGCCCGGCAGCGAAGGACCGAACGTCACCGAGTACTGCTCGCATCCTGCGACCAGTCCGTTTCCATCGGAAGCAACTTCACCGCGACTGCCGGTGAAAGAGCCGCCGGAAATTCCCGTGGACAATCCGAAGACTTGGGCCAATGTGGACAACTTCGGCGCGGACCCAACCGGACAACAGGACTCATCGGCCGCGATTCAGAAGGCGATGGACTCCGGCGCGACGACCGTCTTTCTACCCGGCTTCTATGCGATGAAAAAGACGGTCATCATCCGAGGCAAAGTGCGAAGAGTCGTCGGCACGGGCGGCTGGGTGGATTACAGCGGCCAAGCGAAGCCCGACTTCCGCATCGTCGATGGCACATCGCCCGCCGTGTCGCTGGAACATTTCTCGGCCATGCGAGGCGGTCTCGAAATCGACACGCACCGCACGATCCTGTTTCGCAGTGTCTCGGACTGCGACCTGACCTTCACTCGCAAGGCCGAAGGGGGCGAACTCTTCTTCGAGGACTTCGTCACGCACCACCTCAAACTGAAGAACCAACGGGTCTGGGCACGGCAGCTCGACGTCGAGAACGAAGGGACGCACCTCGTCAACGATCACAGCGATCTCTGGATTCTCGGCTACAAGACGGAGCGTGGCGGCACCTTGCTGGAAACACGCGGCAACGGCCGCAGCGAAATCCTCGGCGGCTTCAGCTACACGACCACCGCCGGAAAGCTGGCCCCGATGTTCGTGACCCTCAACTCGTCCGTCTTCACGTTCTTCAACGAGGTCTGCTACAGCGGCGACCCGTTCCAGACGCTTATCCAAGAGACGCGCGGCAAGACGACGAAGATCGTCAAACGCGACGAGGGCTGGATCGCACCGTATGTTTCCCGACCAGTGCCGTCCGGCGTGAAGTGAATCTGCCGCGAGTCCATTTCGTGGTCGGCGTCTTCGGACTCGTCGATGAAGACCGGAATCACGATGGTGCCGAGCGGCTTGCCGGCGGCTTTGCGGATCACTCGGCCGACCGCCTGAATGACGTCCAACTCAAGTTGAAGTCTTGGTGAGCCGGGCGGCGTTAGCCCCCGGACTCCGGTCTTGAAGAGTCCGGGGGCTGACGCCGCCCGGCTCGCCAGGAACGTCTCATCGTCACACGCCGTCGAGCACCGGAACATCGACCCCTTCGCCCAGGCAGGCGCAGTGGGAGAGGATGCCGCGCGTGTCCTCCGGCACGTTGCCCAAGCCTTTCAGCAACGTGGCTCGTTGGCCGGCGGGCGTGTGACCGGAGATGTGTTTCGTCCAAAGTTTTCCCGAGGGCCGGGCCGACCGCATCAGGTCGGGATCACTCCCGGCAAGGAATCTCGCCGTGTGGCATCGACGAACCGCGCGGCCTTCGCCATGTAGCCACGTCTCGCCAGAGCGTGGGTTTTCGCCACATCCCGCCCACGCTCTGGTGAGACGTGGCTACGACCGGGGCGCAAAGATCAATCATCGACTTGGCCAAGCCGAACTGAGCGGCCAGCGTCCGAGCGTCGGTGCTGAGGCCCTCGGCCGTGCGGACCAACGTCGCTCGCTCGGCCCACGCTTTGGCCTCGCGGCAGTGACAGCCACCGATTGAAACTGGCGTAGGCTCGCAGACTTTCGTTTCGTAGAATCGCGAGGTTGCTGAAATCTGTCCGTTTGAGGAATGAAATCGTATGGCCGCCACGATCGATGTTGCTCCACAGCTTCGCAGAGCGTTGGAAGGTTCGCTCGCCGCACTGCGGCGGTTGGCGGATTCGGAATTGCCCCCGCCGGTCGTGCAGCGGATGCACCAACTCGGCGAACGCAAAGACGCTCTCGCGGACGCGGAGCGGGATGAGTATTTGGCCCTCGTCAGCTTTTGGAAGAGCCGGACCTTGGAGAAGGCCGAAGCCGCCGTCGCGTTGCAGCGGCTGCAAGAAGCGGTCCCCGATTTGGTGACTGCGCCGTGAGCCTCGCCTCCGAATCACTTCGCAGCGCCGTCATTCAACGAGCCGGCGAACGTTGCGAATACTGCTTGCTGACCAGCAGGTTTCAGGTCGGCGGCTTTGAGTTGGATCACATTCATCCGGTCAGCCGGGGCGGACCGACGACGCTGGAGAACCTGGCCTTCGCGTGTCCGGTTTGCAATGGTTCCAAGCTGAACCACATGGAAGGGCCGGACTCGACCACCGGGGAAGTCGTGCCGTTATTCAATCCGCGAACTCAGAACTGGCACGATCACTTTCAATGGTTGGTGGACTCACCATTTGAAATCGTCGGCAAAACGTCGTGCGGCCGAGCCACCGTCCAACGTCTGGCATTGAATGATCCTGAGATGGTCCGTCTGAGAACGCTCTACGCCGAACTCGGATTCGACTGCACCAGGACAGACTTTGGATGATGTCGAGGCTCAGTACCTCCGCACACGACAACCCGTTTGAAACGCGCGGGCCGTGCCGTGCCCTCCACCGAGGCAGCCGCGCGGCGGTTCCTCCAATCTGAACCGGCCACTCAACTTCTTCCGTCAGGAAATGACCACGCAGGACCAGCCCCACCGGCTTCTCTTGGCCGTGCAGCGTCCGGCGAGCCGTGGCCCCGATGTCATCCGTCGTGGCCATGAGCAGTCGATAGGCGAACTGCGAACGGTTCGATTCGGACAGGAACGAGTCGATTTCTCGCTTGGTAATCGCTCGGTCGGGATGATCTGCCTTGGCCTGAATGGCCCACAATTCCCCCGTCCGCGTGCGAGCGACGAGGTCGATCCCCGCATCCGTTCCCCACCGCTCCGGCCAATCCTTCCACAACCAAACCTTGTCGAACTGACCTCGATACCGCGGGGCATTCAGCAAGAACCACTGGCACAGCCACTCGAAGTCGCCACCGAATGAAGTCCCCTCGGCATCATGGCGAATCTTCGCTTCGATGTACTCAAACGTGCCTGCGACATCAGTCGAATCGAAGTCGATCATGTCCGGTTGCGTTCCTCGGAGATGATCTGTGTGCTCTCCGTTCCGCCGACGGGCCGGTGCATGATGGCGGCAAACTCCGGACTGGGTTGCCAGTCCTTAAACGATGACCACTTCGGTGATTCGTCCGGGGGCACAAGTTTCGCCACGGTCTTGCCGCGATCGGTCACGAGGATTTCCCCGTACTGAGCGGCCTGACGGACCCACTCTCCTGTCTCTTCATGCAATTCGTGAATGGAGATCGTTTTCATACCCGCATTGTGTCGCAGCCGCTAAAACACGGCAACAGAGCGGTGTTTCGTCCAAAGTTTTCCCGAGGGCCGGGCCCATCGCATTAGGTCGGGATCACTCCCGGCAGGGAATCTCGCCGTGTGGCATCGACGAACCGGGCGGCGTTCGCAATGTAGCCACGCCTCGCCAGAGCGTGGGCGGGATGTGGCCAAAACCCACGCTCTGGCGAGACGTGGCTACTGCGACCGAAGCACAAAGATCAATCTGTGCCTGTGTGAGCCAATCGGAGCGGCCAGGATCCGGGCGTCGGTCGTGAAACCCACTATTTCTTCGGGATCAGCTTGACGGTCAGATTGTCGATCTCGAACGCGAGCTTTAGCGGCGAGAACAGCGCCTGGAAGAACTCGTCGGCCGGGGCTTTGTTGAGTTCCAAGTCGACTGTCTGGTCCAGATTGACGCCGGCCGCGGTCAGGGCCGCCGCGTCGTAGACGAAGACCACGTTCGATTCCTCCAGCTTTTTCATGACGTCGCGCACGGGGGCTCGTTTGAAGGTCAGCGTGAAGTTGCGCTGGCGGAGCGGTGCCGGAAGCGGTCCCGTCGGCTTCTTGGTGGACGACGGGTTGAGCAGAGCCGCCACCGCTTCGTGTTCTTCCAGCGTGCCCCGTACGAGCACATCGGCACCTTCGAGCTTCGCATCCAAGTCTGGATACCGCTCGGCGATTAACTTCAGGGTCTCGGCCGCCGAACGGCCCTTCGCGCGGGGGCGTCGTTCGACGACCACGTGTTCGGGAATCGGGACCAGTTCAATCCCCTGCCCTGCATCGACCCAGACAAACGTCAGATCGAACTGGATCAGCACCAGCGACAACGCTCCGGCGGCGGTGACAATCGGCAGAGTGCTTCCCGCCCACAGGTCGTGCGGCACCATCTCCGGTCGTTTGATGGACAAGTGATGGCGATCGGCGATCCTTTGCAGGATGTCGCCCGGAGTCTCCAGATCGTCCCACGAAAATGACTGCGGTCGAGTCAACTCAGTTCGTCGGCTGTCGCGGACGGGGTTTGATTTCGATTGCAGTTCGACGGACCGGAGTTCGATCAGCGTCCTCAATCGATGCACCGCGGCAGGTGGACCGACGTAGACGACGTTGTCGGGAACGCTGATGTCGGCGGCGGCCTTGTGGGCGATCTCCTGCAGACCGTCTCTCAGTGAGCGGTTGACGATGTCGACCGGCCACCGGA
>JAYTIB010000583.1:0-10662 GCA_043732205.1 Schlesneria sp.
TGAGTCGGCTGGATGCCGCAGTCGAACAGTCGTTCGATCTGCGTCTGCAACTCGGCGCGAACGCCGTCGCGAAACCGTGATCCCGCGGTTCGCAATCGCCGAAAGACCGGGCCGATCCCCGGAAACTCTCCCCGGTCGTTCAGCAACTCGACGGGATAAGTTCCCGAGAGCGGTCGTCCCTGAGTCAGGTTGAGATGAACTCCCAGATCGAATGGCGGCAGGTCGTCACCGAGTTGGCATCGTCGCGACGCGGAGGCCACGTCACCCGCGCGCAGATCGTTGACCAACTGCGGCCACGCGGCACACGCCTCTGCCGCTGCGGGGGCGTTTGCCAACAGCGACGTGCTCGTGAGCAACCCGTCACGGAAGGCGCGGAGAATTCCCTCATTCACGGCGGGGTTCATGCCAAAATCGTCGGCATGCAGCACGATCCACCGGCTGCTCGCCACACCGCGCTCCATCGCATGGCCCGCAGTCACGCCGCCGACCGGGTCGTCGGTGCGGATTCAGCCGGACCGGCGTCCCCGAGGTCATCGAGCCCGGCATCCTTGAAGTCATATCCGCCCCGGAACGCCGACCATCGGACCCGCAGCACGTCCAACAGCATCGGGATCGCGTTCCGGCTGAGTGAGATGGTCGAGGCGTACTCGTTGATCAGCGTGACCGGCACCTTTCGGATTCGCAGCTTCAGGCAATGAGCCAGAAACACGGCCTCCGCATCAAACGCGAAACCGTTGATCGTGGAGCGTGAGAAGATCGCCCGCGCCGCAGAGCGACTGAAGATCTTCAGTCCGCACTGCGTGTCGCGGACCGTGCGCGAGACCAGAAACGTGACGATGCCGCGAAACACCTGCGAGGCCAGCGTTCGCAGAAACTGTCGCTCCACCAGGCTCGCCGAATCGACCATGTCCCGGCTGCCGAAGACGGCGTCCGAATGCCCGGCCTGCACCAGTTCGTACGCGGCCTTGAGCGCCGCCAGATCGTATGGCAGATCGGCGTCTGTGAAAGCGACGACACGCCCCGTCGCCGCCAACAGACCCTTGCGAACCGCCGACCCCTTGCCGCCGTTCGGCTGGCGAATCGTCGAGAACCGCGGGCCATGCGCGTCGGCCAGTGTCGCCGTGTTGTCCCTGCTGCCGTCATCAACGACGATCACCCGGTAATCAATTCCCCATTGATCGAGATACGCGGCGGCATCCGTCAACGTTCTCGGCAGCCGCGACTCTTCGTTGTACGCGGGGATGACCACCGTCAGGTCATGATCGGCGGGTGGAAGCGCGACCTGTTTCGAAGGCATGCTGACTCCGGCTGATCCAAACGGAATGGTCGCGACACCGTCGTCATGTTGTTCAGCCGAGTTCCGCGAGGCGCGCATTTGCCAAGTCCCCTAATAAAGTCGCGGGACGGTAGCGGATACCTCCCCAGGCGGCAAGACCGTTTTTCGCCCTGTTTCCCGCCGGAACGGACCGACAAGACTGGAGTTTGGCGAAAGCCCCATGTGGTTTGACCGGTGATTTCGCGGGATATACCATCCGACCGCATCAGTGTTTCAGACGCTGCCGTTTCGTCAATCGTGCGTTGTAGGAACAGGACGATCGGCGACGACCGTAACGTCACTCCAAATCTGAAAGCTGACGAAGCGCAGTGTGGACGTATACCTCAAGCGGCCCAAACGGAGTCGTTTAACCGCGTGGGCAACGCCCCGCGCGTGAATCGCGGGCACAGCGTCAAACACGCGGGGCGTTGCCCACGCGGTTAAACGAAAACGTCTCATCCATGCCCGTGTGGAGGTATGGGACATCGCGGGTCACGGACAACTTCAGGGATGAATTCATGGACCGCCCCCTCGCTGAGTCACCACGGATTCGCCGGGCGGCGTGGTTGGTCTGGTTCACGCTGGCCATCGTCATCAGCCTCGTGGTCCTGTTCTCAAAGAAGGAACGATCGGTCACCCCCGAGTATCGTCACGCGGTCGAAAACTGGTTCGCGGGTCGGCCGCTGTACAACATGGCCGGCTCGGGATTCATCTACATGCCGCAAGCCGCACTGGTGTTCGCACCGTGGGGTCTGCTCCCCAAGCCGGTCGGTGAAGTCCTGTGGCGCTGGACGATCGTGGGAGTGCTGGCGGCAGGCGTGTTTCGGTTCACGAGACTCGCCAGTTCCGACGACCGCTGGTTCCTGATCAACACCATCGCGTCGGCCGGGACGGCCGCGGGGTGCGCGCTCAATGGACAGTCGACATTGATCATCACCGGGCTGATGCTGCTGGCCGCGGTTGATCTGAGTGAGCAGCGCTGGTCGCGGGCCGCGGTCCTGCTGTTGCTCGCCTTCGCCTTCAAGCCGGTCGCGATCGTCCTGGTTCTGCTGGCGGCGGCCATCCATCCACCGATGCTCTGGCGGTTGATGATCGGCATGGCGGTCGTCGCGCTGGCCCCGTTCCTGACGCAACACCCGGCCTACGTCGTCTCGCAGTTCGTGGCCTGTTGGGAGAATTCGCGCATCGCGTTTTCAAAGGGTGAAACGGGACACTGGGCGCAGCTCTTCGGGATGCTCAAGGTGGCCGGCTTGGATCTTCCCTCACCCGTCCAACAAGCAGGTCGGCTGACCTTCGCCGTGGCCACGCTGTTCGCCTGCTGGCTGGCGGCGAAGAAACTTCCCGCAGCGCGCAGCACGTTCTATCTGTACGCGCTGTCGGCCTGTTACCTGATGCTGTTCAACTCGCGCACCGAAGGGAGCACGTATGCCATGGTCGGCCCGGTCTACGGCATTCTGCTGTCGGAAGCCTGGCTGCAACGACGGAGTCAACCCGGCACGATCGGCTTTGTGCTGGCGATTGTGGCGACGGTCTTCAATTTCGACCTGGCCCTGCTGGTGGTGCGGCGTCCCAACGAGATCTGGCTCTGCCCGTTGGTGTGCGTCCTCGTGACAATCTGCCTCGTGCTGCGCCTGACACATGAACTGCGATCAACCGGCCTGAACACTGGACGCCTCTGGGTCTGGCCCCGGACGACCACCTGACGTCGCACGCCGCCGAATCTCGCGGCGGGCCACACGTGCTCGAAACGCTACGAAACAGGCACGTTGGAAACGTACCCCACGCCCGATTTCGACTTTTGTTGGGAACGTCAAGTTTCGTCAGTGGCACCAGCTTGCATTTCTCAACAAGTCCGCGATACCGTGTCGCCCATCTCGCCGCTCTGGTGTGAAGCATGCTGCGCAGGTCTGTCGCAGCATCACTGAAGTCGCGATGATCGAAACGCTTCGGTCAACAAGTCATTGCCACACTCGCCACTCCACTCTCTGAGGAACATCGATCATGCTCTTGTCGAATTGGCTCGGCCGGTTGGCATCTGGATTGTTCAAGTTGGCGAAACGGGGGGGCTGGGGCGAGGCGCGGCTCGCGGCCGCGCCGTCGGGTGAGAAACTATTCGCATGTCGCGGCGATTGAACGGCTGGAACCGCGGCAGTTGCTGAGTGCGATCATGGTCGGGGACGACAGCGTTCAACTCCAGCAGTCACAGACGGCCGAGTCGCCCGTCGTGCTGGACGTGCTGGCCAACGACTTCAGCCTGTCGGGTGGATTGACGATCACCTCGGTCCAGTCGCCCGCGCATGGCAGCGCCTCAATGGTGTCGGCCGATCCCAACGACCCCATGAGTCACGACCGGCTGTCGATTGCCGTCGATGCGGCGTTCACGGGGACGGAGTGGTTCACGTACAAGGTGAGTGACGCGGATGGCGATCAGGCGACGGCCACGGTCGCAGTGACAGTTTTGGCCCCGAACGATCCGCCGCAGGTGACGAACCTGCGCTTGGTGAATGACACGGGGACGGCGGGGGACAATGTCACGAGCGATCCCACCGTGACGGGGACGCTGACCGATGACGGGTTCAACTCATCCGGCTACGGGATGTCGATGATGTCCTCGACGTACGCGGTGCAGATCGACCTCGGCGGCGACGGCTCGGTCGAGCGGACGCTGACGCCCAACGCAGACCACACGTTCGACTACGACCCGCGCGGGGACGGCCAGCCGCACGGCGTGGTGACGGTCCAGGCCCGCGCCGTCGAGACGGTCCCGGGTGGCCGCACGCTGTCCGGCGACTGGCAGACGCTGACGTTCACATCCGAGGCTCCGGCCACCGGCTCCGGTTCGGCGGACGGCGATGGCTCGTCTGCACAGGCTGGGGATTCGTCCACCGAAGACCCGTGGGACTGGCAATCCGCGGTGGCGGAGACCGAGGCCGATTATCAGCAGGCGAAGCAGTCCGCCGACTCGGAGTTCGCTGCGGGGCTGCAGTCGACCGCCGACCGGACTCAGGCGGCCCTGGAACAGCGCGATGCCGACGTGGCGACATTGCAGGCCGAGTCCGCGACGCAACTGCAGGCCGCCCTTGATGCGGCCCAGACGACCACCGAGGACGCCAACAAATCGCGCGACGAGCGAATCGCCGACGTGGGAAAGAAGTTGCAGGATCGCAGCCAGAAGATCGATGCCAAATTTGAGAAGGATTCGCAGGCCGCCCGCGATGAGATGACGAAGGCACTCGACAAACTCCAGAAGCAACATGACGAGGCGGCCAAGAAAATCGAGGACGACTTCAACGCCGCGACGGTTGCCGCCCAGGCAGCGCTCGACTCCAGCCTCAGCACCGTCGAGTCGGCGTATCAATCCACCGTCGACGAGGCCCAGGCGACCTATGACGCCGCCACGCAAGCGGCCGACACGGCCTACACCGCCGCCGCGCAGGCCGCGTGGGATGCGCTCGTCGCGTCCTCCAATGGCATTGCCTCCGGATACGAGGCGGCCCTCGCGGCGGCGGCGGTCCAGCGCGATGCCGTCCTGGCGGGCACGGCGGTTTCAACCCGTCCGATTTACGGCAGCGGCGGCGCGGCAGCGGCGGCGTATGGAACGGCGGCGTCGGGGACGCCGGTCACGACCGTCTTCGACGAAACGCTGATTGCGCAGGATGCCGGCTATCAGTCGATCCTCTATTGGGCGCGCCTGGACTTGTCGACCGAGTTCGACAAGGCCGTCGGCGACTTCCACACGCAGATGCAACTCCTGCGCGTCGCGTACGACACCGACTTGCTGAACGCGGACAACGCCTTCACGGAGGCGATTGCGACGGCGAACTCGGACTATCAGCGGGACGCCCAGACCGCCTTCGACGGCTACAACACGGCCATCGGCACGGCGGTCGACGACTTCAATGGGCAGGTGGCCGAACTGCAAACCGCATTCGACACGGCGGTCAATCTCGCCGCAGAGAACTACGGCAAGCAGAACACCAAGGCCGACACCGACTACGACAAGGAAATCGCCGATTCCCAAAAGGCATACGACGACACGGTGAATCCGGCAAAGTTGGCCTACGACAAGTTCAAGGCCGAGGAACCGAAAAAACTCGCCAACAGCATCCGCGAAGCCCTGAAGGTCTGGACCACCCTGATCGCCGAGGCCGTCGCGGCCAAGCCGGGGGCGGTCAACTCGGCGAGCGTTGCACACCTGGATGCCGTCCATGACGCGCTGCAAGCCATCGCGGAATTGGGGACGGACGACCTGCGCGACAAGGCGACCGCGGGGATGGCCGAGGTCAACACGGTGGCGCTCGAGGCCAAGGCCGCCTACGACGCCGCGATGAGCGCCCCCATCGGCACCTTCGCCAATTACGACGACATGATGGTTGCGAGTTCCGCGCGGCAACGTGCTGCGGTGCTGGCCTACGTCACGACGGTCGGCAACAAACTGGTCTCCGAAGCCGACACGCTCGCCGGGGACCTGGCGACCTCGCTGCAGGAGACGTACACCGCGGTCGCGACCGCCGTCAAAGACACCGGGGCCGCCGACGTGATTCAGGCCACGGCGATCAAGACCGCCGAGATGGCCGTGCAGAAGGCTTTCGAGGTCGGACAGGCCAAGTTCATGCAGACCAATGCCACGCTCCAGGAAGCCTACTTCGCGGCGGCCAAGTCCAACGAAACCAAATATCGCAACATCGTGGTGACGGCCGAAATGACCCGCGACAACGCCAAAGTCACCGCCGAAAAGAATCGTTCCATCGCCCATTCCACGGCGGGGAAAGCCTACGTCGACTCCGTCGCCGTCGCCGAGAAGTCCTACGTCGACAACTATGCCGACAAATGGAAGGCGATGCACACCACGTTCGACACCGCCGCCACTGATTTGGCCGACCAACTCGTGGTGGCGGATGAAGCGTGGGTGAAAGCGGCGAACGAAGCCGACGAGGCGTGGGTCGAATCGGCGAAGACCGCGGCCACGACCTACAACACCGCCGCCGCCGAGGCCCCGAAGGCCGCTCACACCCGGGCGCACACGGCCGTCCAGACGTTCGTCGCGACCGTCGAACCGGCGTGGGAGGCCGCCGTCCGCGCCGCCTATCCCGCTGCGCCCGATGTCGAACAATATCTCGACGCTTCCCGCGGCTTCACCCAGGCCGGTGTCGATGCCTGGATCGCGGCCGACGACGCGCTCGTCGGGTTGGAGAACGGTTACGACACGGCCGTGGTGGAGGCCGCCAACTCGCAACTGGTGTCCACGGCCGACGCCGCCCACGCCCAGACCAAGTCCGAGATCCAGGCCGAATGCGACGCGCTCGTCCAGTCGACCGCCGCCCGTGTCTCGTACGACACCAGCTACACCAATGCCGCTGTCACGAAGGCCAAGGCGTCCGTCGCCGAACAGACGCAACTGGACCAGGACCGGGCCGCCGCTGCGAAGAAGGAGAACGACAAGCTCGCCGCCGCCTACGCCACGGCCGTGCAAGGGGCCAACAACCTGTACCGGGAGGTCGTCACCGAGTCCAACACCCAAATCGACGGGACGGTCCAGGAGTTCATCGCGAACTCGTTCGCCAACGCCAAGGCCCTGCAGAAGCAGGCCGAGACCCTCGCCACATCCGTCGCCGCCGAGATGATCGCCGACGCGACCGCCCAGGCCACGGCGCTTCAGGACCGCCTGGTCGCCGCCGCCAAGAAACTCGGTGCCGATCGCACGGCCGAGATCCTCAAGGCGTTCAAAAACATGGTGAACGACATCCGGCAGAAGTTGGACGCGCTGTCGACCGCCGCCGACAACGACCTGTACAACTACCAGACCAGCGCCGGCCACGCGCAGATCCCGTTCGGCGACCTGACCATGATGGCCTGGCAGGCGATCAACGTCCGATCCGACATCCAGGCCAAGGCGACCGAACTCCGCCAGGGAATCCTCAACGCCAAGGCGATCGCCGAGTTCTTTCCCGGCATGAACGCGGGCGGCGGCCCCAGCGCGACGGCGGTGTTTGACAAGATGTTCGGGACGCTGCGCTGGGAGATCAAAGACGCGGACGGCCAGCGGATCGGGATGTACGACGCCACGACGGGAAAGGTCCAGCGCTCGGCGCTCAGCGGGACCGGCGTGGCCAACCTGAATCTCCCCCTGGCAGACGTCCAGGCTGAAATGGCCAAGGGTCTCAAGACCACCACGGGCTGGGATAAGTTCTTCGGAGCCAAGGGGGTCATCGACAACGATCCCCCCAAGTCGTGGGCCCACTGGACGATGAACCTCGTCATCAGCGACGTGAGACTGCAGGCACCCGGAGACATTGGCAGCGACCTGCTGCTGTCGGCCGAACTGGCCACCGAAATCGTCAGCGTGTTCGATCCGACCGGAATCGCCGACGCCATCGGCGGCACGATCAAACTGTCGCAGGGGGACCACACGGGCGCGGCCCTGTCCTACGCCAGCATCCTCGTGCCGTTCGGTGCCGACAAGATCGCCAAGTCCGTCGCCCGTGTCCCAACCACTGCCGTGGAAGCGACGCTCAAGGTGGGCCAAAACCTCGGCGAAAACGCCCTCAAGACGATCGCCAAATCCACCGACAACATCGCCGAAGCAACGCTCAAGCAGTCGGACACGCTCGCGAAAGTGGATTCGTGTCCGACGGGAGCGATCAATTGCTTCATCGCGGGAACCCAAGCCGTGATGAGATCGAGCCGGATTCCATTCTCCGAACCGAACGGTACGACGGTGTCCCCGGACACGGATGGGCCGGCCCCGGAACAGGCGGTGCCAGCCACGGACGTGTCCGCCATCGCGGCCGTCGCCGCTGTCGGGCTCGGCGTCGGTTTGGCCGTGGCGAAAAACAGGTTGAAGGCGAACCAAGCCCCCGCGCTGTTACCACGACGACGCCACGGGAGACGCCGACCGGAGCATGTTCCCGCCGAGCCTGTCATGTTCGACAAACCGCAGCCGTCCGCGACGGATCTTCCCCCCGTCCCCGCCACCGTGGCGGCCGGTGTCCCGGTCGCGATGCAGCCGACCCGCGGTTGGCTCACCAAATCGCTGACCGCCGCAATGCTGGTCTGCTTCATGGCGGGCGGCTGGCTCGCCGCGCAGTCGGCGCTGAAGTCGAACGGCCAAGCCTACAGTAGTCCCGTCGCTCCGCCGACGGGAGCCTCCGTCACGGCCGAACCGCAGTACCTGACGAAGAACATCGAGGACGTCCAAAAGGGCGACTTCGTCCTCGCCCGCGACGAACACGGCAAAGAAATCGGTTACCGGAAGGTCGTCGAAGTCTACCGCCGCACGTCGTTCCACCTGCGGCACCTCAAGTTCCGCGACCAACGCGGCCACTACCAGGAACTCTCCACCACCGACGAACACCCGTTCCTCGACGCCGAGAGCAACAAATTCGTCAACGCGGGCAACCTCACGGTCCACAGCAAAGTCACCGCCCCCGACGGCCAACTCCAAACCCTCGTCCTGACCAAACGGGAAGAACACCCCGAGGGCGTCCCCGTCTTCAACTTCCAAGTCGAAGGCTTTCACACGTACTACGTCCACCAACCCGGCGCATCCGTGCCAGTGCTGGTGCATAACGCGGATTATCCGATGACACCGGATCAGATTGCGTTGAAGGAACTAGTGTCAGAAGCATCCCTTGGTGGACGCAAGGCTCTTGATGCCGATACCGCAAATACGATTCTCGATTGGGCCGACAAAGTGAATTACCCCGGATGGCGTGCCAGCGCGAACGATCTCAATCCCGTGAATAATCATTGGGTAAACGGGCCACACATTCACATTCCGGGCACTGGAAGCCACGGAATCCCCGTTTTACCGGGAGTGACGCCACGATGAGAACTGAGTTAGACGACGCGATTCAACAACTTTTTCTTCACGCTGGTTTACCGCGTGAAGGAACTGTCGATGATTTGTCGCAGGTACTGTGGAACGCAAAGGAGTCCACATTCATCAGCATTGATTCAGTAAAGTTGTGGATCCATGTTCGGCATGTGATCGAGCTGCTGCAAACTATCCGTGATCAGACGCAGCCTGAATACCCGTTATCTGAATTCGTGCCGCATTCGCAACTCGAACGACTCATTTATTCGATGGCAGAGGTGATTCGCTCGACTCTTGTCTGCGCTGTTGAAAGCGAGATGGCTAAAGCACCACGAGAAGTCTCCTCAACGTTGGTAAACGCTGCGGCATTACTTTCTGTCGCGTGGAGTTCATTCTTGGTGCCCGATTCCGAACCACTTCTTGACAACATCCGTTTGGAATGGATTGCTCGCGGATTCCCCGTGATTCCTATGTGGGATGGGAAAAGGGGATAAGTCCGTAATCGTTCACGCCCCGATTTCGGGGGGGCAGAAAAGGGGACAGGTCCATTTAACGGCGGTCGATGCCAATAAATGGACCTGTCCCCTTTCTTCATCTGTCCCCTTTCTTCATCCTCACGCGTGACTTGAATTTGCTTTTGGATGTGGTCGCACCATAGGAATGAGCAAATGCTCTCACTGTTTTTGATTTGTGATGCAACTCAGTGCAATGCTGTTCTCCACGCTTTGATTCCACAGCCGAGTTCGGCTTCCGCAGGCTTCCAACGATGTGTGCTGAATCCCGATGATACGATGCGCCGGATGTTTATTGATCGCGACGATGCCATACTTCAGCACTTGACCAAAGTAGAGGCGAGACGCAGTGGGTGCCCGGCCGCACTGACGGCACTTTGTATCGACTATCGGTCACCCCAAGACGTAATTGAACTCGTGCGGAAAGTTTCATGTCCACATGACATCTGGGCAGACAACGATCATGGTGTCTTTTGTCGGTTGGACGCGTTGATCACTGCATCCGACAATGGAATACGATGGTGGGATGCATCCTCGATCTGAGGGGATGGGAAAAGGTCAGGAAAAGGTATCAGGAACCGTTTTCAGCCGTAACAGGCTGATTTGGTTCCTGACACCTTTGTTTTCCCCCGCCGCACCGCTCATGGCGGGACTCGACACGTACCTGATCGGCTCGGGGGCGAATGAAGCCTTTCAATCGCTGTGGTTGGTCTACTTGGAATTGGACAGTGCGACGACGCCACAGGAACTGGATGAAGCCAGCAAGAACCTTTCGAAGGGGAGATCAAAGGGGTCAGGACTCTTTGAAGTGAAGGTTCGTCTCCTTTCTCCACAACAACGACTCCTGACCCCTTTGATTTGCCTGAAGTGAAGGTTCGTCTCCTTTCTCCACAACAACGACTCCTGACCCCTTTGATTTGCCCGACCGGTCACTCGCGCAGGGCTACCGCGATGCCGTGAAGGCGGCGAGTCAACAGAGTGTGGACGACAGCGGAATCATCACCCGCAAGCGGGCGGCA
>JAYTIB010000584.1:0-4152 GCA_043732205.1 Schlesneria sp.
GTCCCCTTGCCGTCTTCGCTGCCGATGTTCATCAGACCGATCGACGGGCGTTCGATGCCGAACATTTCGCGGGCGTAGATCGCGCCGATGATGCCGTACTGCACGAGGTGTTCGGGACGCGCGCCGGGGTTGGCTCCGACGTCCATCAGGATCGTCTTGCCCTTGGTGGTGGGGAGCGCGACGGCGATGCCGGGACGCTTCACCCCCTTCAGGAACAGGCGGGTCCGCAGGCCCGCGGCCACAACGGCCCCCGTGTGGCCTGCACTCACGACGGCATCGACCTGCTGAGTCGCCATCTGCTGCCAGCAGACGACGATCGAGCAGTTCGGCTTTTTCCGCAACCCCTCGATCGGCTTCTCTTCCATCTCAATCCAGCCGTCGGCCGGTTGAATGCGCAGGCGGTCACCCGAGTAGCCGGACTTGGCGATGGCCGGTTCCAGCGTTGGAACGTCGCCCACCAGGATGACCTGCAGATCGGGGTTGTCCTTCAGGGCCGCGATCGCTCCATCAAGATTGGGCGAAACGCCGAAGTCGCCGCCCATCGCGTCCAAGGCAATCCGCATGGGAGAGTTATTCCTCGACTTCGACCATGGCCCGACCCAAGTAATCGCCGCAGGTCGGACAGACGACGTGAGACGGAATGGGGGTCTGGCACTTGGGGCAGTTATGAAGCTGCGGCGGCTTGATGGCGTCGTGACTGCGTCGCCGCCGCGATCGGCCCTTGGATTGTCTGCGCTTGGGAGCGGCCATGGTGTGGTCAATTCCAACTGTTCGAGGCACATGGTGGCGATGGCAAAGCCGCGCCGATTCACGCGGCAAAACGGACTTTCCACCCCCGGAAAGTGGGGGCATGGTACGGGAAGCGGAAAAGAAGTGTCAAGGAAGCGGCGGCCATCGCTTGCGCGGCACGAGAACTTCCGCGTCAGGCATGAGTTACGGTGTTTCAACCGCACGCGGCCCAGACAGACTGCTTCGAGTTTGAATCGTGACTCGTTGAGTCACGTTTTCGTTTTTGACTTCAACGTAGCCTTCATCGCTTCGCGTGAAGACAGCCGCGCGCGAGTTCAACGCGGAATGTTCCTTCGACCTCTCCACTGACTCGGCTATCTTCACGCGGAGCGATGAAGGCTACTTTGGGGACGCCGGCCACCCGGCTACAGCAATTCCTGAATCACCGCCCCCGGTTCCAACGATGGAACCGGTCGTCCGCTGTGATTCAGGAAGTTGATGTGGGGATCAACACCCAGCAGGTGGAACATCGTGTGGTGGATGTCCGATGGCTTGACCGGACGGTCTTGGGGAACTTCGCCGAGACGGTTTGTCGAGCCGACGATCCGTCCACCCTGCACTCCGCCGCCACCGAGCAGGCAGAACATCGAATTGCCCCAGTGGTCGCGACCCGGCGTGCCCATGCTCATCGGGGCGCCGCCGTTGCCGCCATCGTTCATGCGGGGCGTGCGACTGAACTCGCCGCACAACACCACCAGCACATCGTCGTACAGGCCGGTCTGCGCCAGGTCTTCAAACAGCGCCGAGACCGCGGTGTCGACGATGGGCAGATACCGCTCCATGCCGGCCTTCAAGTCCCAGTGATGGTCCCAGCCGCCAAAGTGAACAGTGACAAACGTGGTGCCCGCTTCGACCAGTCGCCGGGCCAGCAGCACGCTTTGACCCCAGTTGTGCCGGCCGTAACGATCACGGACGCGGGGATCTTCGCGGCTGATGTCGAACGCCTTTCGCGCCGCCGTGCCTGTCACCAATTCCACGGCCTGACGGTCGAACCGATCCATCGCGTCGATCATCCCGTTGGTCTCGACATCGCGACGCAACCGGTCGACGCTGCGAGCCAGCGCGGCCCGGTCGTCCAACCGGCCGACCGTCATGCCGCCCGGTAACTGCATGTTTTGCACGGCGAAGTTGGCGGCGTTCGGATCACCCTCGGTCTCGAAAGGGTTGTAAGCCGCGCCGACATAATTTGCCCCAAAGTATCCGGGACGCAGACCGATGCTCATCGCATACGGGACCGCGACGTACGGTGGCATCCCCGGTTGACGGGCCCCGGTGGATTTCGTCGCGATGGACCCGATGAACGGATCGCGTCCCTGATTATCTGCGCCGCTGACCCCGCCCCGCCCTGTCAGCATGTAGTGCCCGGCGGTGAAGTGATCGCCGTTGTTGTGATGCAGCGACCGCACGATCGAGAACTTGTCCGCACACTTGGCTTGCTGCGGAAACAGCTCGGTGATTTCCATCCCGCCGACGTTCGTCCGGATCGGATTCCACAAGCCCCGGTACTCGGCGGGTGCCTGCGGCTTCATGTCGTACGTGTCCATGTGACCCGGCCCGCCGTCGAGCCAGATCAGAATGACCGAGGTCTTCTTCGACGTTCCCCCCGGAGCCGCCGCAGCCTCACGGGCTCGCCACAACTGCGGCAACCCCAGCGACGCCATTCCCGCCATCCCCAGTTGGACGAAGCTGCGTCGATTCATGCCATCGCAGTAACGGGGAGTGGATCCAAGGTCGAGGCGCAACATGGCGAGATCTTCCGGTCAGGTGGGTTCAATCAGGCGGGGGACCAACATTCCATCGGCGGTTACTTATAATCGGGCGGCCACGGTGAGGTCAAACAGGGATTTCCCACTGGGGCACCGCGACCGATCGAAATAGCACGCGACAGTCGAAGAATGCACGAAGAAATCGGTCGATTGTCGTTCGGCCTGCGTTGCACGCGTCCTCTTGGATCGGGCACGGCACTTCCCAGCCAAGGATCCGGCGACTGAACAGCCGGGATCAAATGGGTGTTTGAAAACGTAGCTCGGACGCCTCGTCCGGGCGAATCTCACTTGGAACAACTCGGACGAAGCGTCCGTGCCACAGCTTTTCCAACAGGCTGTTTAGACGGAGCCCCCGATGTGGCACCCGCCGCCAACTCCTGCTTCATCCTTTGCGGAATCTTTCCGGCAAGGCTTCAATATGCCGGTGTCATTCGTGGAAGCCCATTCCACGGTCTGCGGACTTGGCGACTTCACTCTCTTGGAACACTTCACATGTTGCGCCGGGGTTATCTACTTCTCATGATCTCTGCGGCTTTGGGCGCGAGACCGGCTTTCGCTCAAGAGGTGCTGCTCGAAGCGGAGCAGTTCGCGTCGCTGGGTGGTTGGGATCTCGATCAGCAGTCGATGGATCAGATGGGGTCGCCGTATTTGCTGGCTCATGGATTGGGAACGCCGGTGAAGGATGCGGTCACGACCGCGCGGTTTCCGGACAAGGGGACTTACCGAGTTTGGGTGCGGACTCGCGATTGGGTGGCTCCGTGGAAGGTCAAAGGTGCGCCGGGCAGGTTTCAGGTGGTCATCAACGGCGAGCCGTTGAAGGAAACGTTCGGCACGAAGGGGGCCGAGTGGCATTGGCAGGATGGCGGCTCGGTCGAGGTCGATGTCGAAGCGAAAGTCGCCCTGCATGATCTCACCGGCTTCGAGGGTCGCTGCGATGCGATCGTCTTCTCGCGCGACGACAAGTTCGTGCCGCCGAATCAAGAGCCGGAGATGCTCGCCTTCCGACGCAAGTTGCTGAAGCTCGAAGGTGAGCCGGATGATGGCGGTGCGTTCGATCTCGTCGTGGTCGGTGGCGGAGTGGCGGGGACGGCGGCGGCGGTGTCGGCGGCTCGAAATGGGTTGACCGTCGCGCTGATTCAGGATCGACCGGTGCTCGGCGGAAACGGCAGCAGCGAGGTGCGCGTCTGGCCGGAGGGGCACACCCGGCAGAAGCCGTTCACACACATCGGCGACATCGTCGAAGAGATTTGTCCCCCGAAGCGAGCCGGCACGGGCAACGCCAAGGGTGGTGACATCTACGACGACGATCGCAAGCTGCGAGTCGCCCGCGCGGAGTCGCGGATCACCCTGCTGCTCGAACATCGGGCCAATGCGGTCGAGTCCGTCGAGAAGAAGATCGTGTCGGTGACGGCTCAGAATACGCGGACGGCTCGGCGGGTGAAGGTGCGCGGAAAGTTCTTCGCCGACTGCACGGGTGACGGCACGGTCGGCTTCCTGGCCGGGGCCGATTACGAGATGTCGAACGAAGGGAACATGGGGGCGAGCAATCTCTGGAACGTGCTCGATCAAGCCAACAAGAAGCAGGTGCTGGAGTGCG
>JAYTIB010000585.1:0-4145 GCA_043732205.1 Schlesneria sp.
TCGCGCGACGGAGCCAGGATCGAACCGATCGGGCCGGGGATCGTGGTTTCGTAACTGTGCCCCCCGCTGCGGCGATAGACCGGGCAGGTGTTCATGCAGGCGCCGCAGCGGATGCAGTTCAGCGAGCGGCGGAAGTCGGGCGAACCCAGGATGTCGGTGCGGCCGTTGTCGACCAGCACGATGTGCATTTCGCCGCCGGCGATCGGTCCGTGAAAGTGCGACGAATACGTGGTGATCGGCTGCCCCGTGGCCGATCGCGCGAGCAACCGCAGGAAGACGCCGAGATCCGCCGCGCGCGGGATGATCTTTTCGATCCCCATGCAGGCGATGTGAACCTTCGGCAGCGACACCCCCAGATCGGCGTTCCCTTCGTTTGTGCAGACCACGAATCCGCCGGTCTCGGCGATCGCGAAGTTGACGCCCGTGATCCCGACGTCCGCGTTCAGAAACTTGCGGCGCAGCTCATCGCGCGCAGCGTTGACGAGGTACGGCGGGTCGGTCGCGCCGGCGTCGGTTCCCAGATGCTTGTGAAACAGCTCGCCGATTTCCTCGCGCTTGATGTGAATCGCGGGCATGACGATGTGCGACGGCGACTCGTGCCGAAGCTGCACGATCCATTCGCCGAGATCCGTGTCGACGACTTCGATCCAGTTCCGTTCGAGGAACGGGTTGAGGTGGCATTCCTCGGTGAGCATCGACTTGCTCTTCACCACCTTCTTGGCGCCGTGCTTCTGGAGGATCGACAGCACGATCTGATTGTGTTCGGCCGGCGTGCGCGCCCAATGAACGACGGCACCGAGCTTGGTCGCGTTTCGCTCGAACTCTTCGAGGAAATCCCCCAGCCGCGACATCGCATGCTGCTTGATCCCCGAAGCCCGCACCCGCAACTCCTCCCATTCAGGCAGCGTCGCCGCCGCCTTGTCGCGCTTCGATCGGACAAACCACAGCGACTGGTCATGCCAGTGCGCGCGGGAATCATTCGCGACAAAGGCGGTCGCGTTCTCGGGATGTTCGTGATGGGCGGTGGCAGTGGCGGACATGCGGCAGTCTCGGCAGGGAGTGTCACTCAAACAGTTGCTTCAACGGGACGGAGAACCCCGGCAGGACATCGTCGAAGCGAACGAGATCGCCGTTTTTGATCTGTTCTTCATCGCGGTCGGAGCGGTAGATGCGGCCCGTCTCGGTGGTCGGATCGAGAACGCAGACGACCGTCACTCCCGCGTCGAGATACTCCAAAACCTTCTTTAGGATGTCCTTCCAGCGATCCGTCGGCGAACGGACTTCAACAACCAATTCCGGTTGAGCGGGGAGATAGCCCTCCGGTAGCGGCCCTTTTGAAACCTTGGCGTAACTGAGGTAACAGACGTCCGCGCCGCGCACGGTGTCCGGACCACGCTGCGTGATGATGCAGGCGTCGTTCGTCAGGACGTGTCCATGTTTCTCATCCGCAAAATTGCCGAGCAATCGAGCCAACTTGGCACAGACTTGTGCATGACGGGCAAATGGGGGCGGCATCTGACGGACTACTCCTTTCACAAGTTCCACGGGAGCCGTGAGGTCTTCACGGAGAAGAAACTCTTCAGCGGTACAGAGCGACGGAATCGTCAGCGTTGTCATGGTCTGTCCTCCTTCGGATTGGAACGACCGTCATCGTACATGGGGCTCACGGACGGCAACAGCCCAAGGCCGGGCGCACGTCACACCGGCTGCCGTCCCGCCAGAATCTCCGCCACGTGCATGACCTTGATCGGTTTCTTCTGTCGCGTGATCAGGCCGTACATGTGCATCAGGCAGGACATGTCTCCGGCGGTCATCACGTCGGCGCCGGCTTGTTCGTGGTCGTGGATGCGGTCGAGGCCCATCATGCACGAGACCGCTTCCTCGGCGACGGCGAACGTGCCGCCGAAGCCGCAGCATTCGTCAGGACGCTTGAGTGTCACGAGCTCGATCCCCTCCAGGCCGGCGAGTAACTGCCCGGCCTTGTTGAACCGCTCGACCATCATCTCGCTCGACGAACCGAGTCGCAGTTCGCGCAGTCCGTGGCAACTGTTGTGCAGGCCGACCTTGTACGGAAAGCGGCCCTCCACTTTCGTCACCTTCAGGACGTCGACCAGGAATTCACACAGTTCAAACGTCTTCTTCTTGAGCTCGTCGAAGCCCGGCTGGCCGTGCAGCAGTTCCTCGTAATGATGCGTGACCATCGCCGTGCAACTGCCGGACGGACAGACGACGTATTCGTAGTCCTTGAAGATCGCGAGGAACTTCTCGGCCAGCGGCTTGGCGTCGTACGTGCATCCGGTGTTGGCCATTGGCTGACCGCAGCACGTCTGGGCCGGCGGGAAATCGACGTCGCAGCCGAAGCGTTCCAGCAATTCCAGCGTCGCCATCGCGACCTGCGGATAGAGCTGATCGACATAGCACGGAATGAACAGACCAACACGCGGCATCGGGACACCTTCATCTCAGGCAGGGGCAAAGCGGCGGGGGATTATAGTCACCGGGGTGCCGTCATGCGCACCAACGGATGCGGAGTGCCGATCCTTTGATGTTCGCCCAGTCCTTCGACGACCCCCTGAACCGGCTGTTTGGGATTCGCCGTGACGCCCGATACAATCGCCGCGTCGCAGTCTACGGCAAGTGACCGGCACTCGGTGGGGTGGAGGTGTAACGGATGAACATTCGCAGGAATCCCGAACCGGGGCGGCAGGCCGTGCTGTGGCTGGCGACGGCGTTTGTCGTTCTGATTGGTGCCGCGGCCTGCGCGTTCATCATCGTCGTGGCGGTGGAACATCCGTCGCGGCATCTCTTGGTCCTGGGGGCGATTTTCGGCGGCGTGGTGCTGGTGCTGGTGTCGATGGCGGTGCCTCGCGATCGAGACTCCGGCAGTCGCTGGCTGCGGCTCTGGTTCGCCGCGCGCGACCGGACCAAACCCGGCAACGTCCTGCGAATCGGGCGCAAGCGGCGATCGGACAGGGCCGAATACGGCACGAACCCGCCTCCCACGGTTGATTCGGTCCGCGAAGCCTCGGATCAGAATGTTTCGTGGGTTCCGCACGGTCCCCCGCCCGATCGGACTCGACCGCAGTGAAGGTCGCCGCGTTGCTCCGCGCGCGAGTGAGAGGGTGTGAATCTTTCAAGTTCAATGGCGGTCCGCCACAGATGTCGCGTTGGCTTTAGCCGACGCGGTACGACATTTTGCGTGGGTTGAAACCCACGCCACAAAGACTCACAACCTCTGAGGGCTGGCGGTCCGCACGACTGGTACAACCGACAGTCTCAGATCCGGCCCGGAGGAACTTGTGTCGACGTCGCGAAGCAGCCTCTTGCACGCGCCTCGGTCTCGGATACGTTCGCTCGGATGCTGACTGTGGTTGTGTTCGAGATCTCAGGAAGGACCGCATCATGATGCGAATGACAATGCGAGTGGCCGTTGCGGCCGTGGTGATCGGAGTTGGTTTGCAGGCGACGGTGGCGGATGCCGGCTTCCGCCGTTTTCGAGGCTGCGGTTCGTGCTGCGCGGCACCGGGGTGTTCGGCGGCCGTGTATGTCGTCGCACCGCCACCGGTGTGTGCCGGTTGCGGTCCCGTGTATCCCACCTCGATGGCTCCGTCCTATTACCCACAGGCCAACGGCGGAATGCCGATGATGGCCTCCAACCCGGCGTATGGCGTGAGCCCCTACGGCAACTCGTTCGAGACCACGTACGACGTTGGAACCCAACCGGGATACGGAGGATTCCAACCAGGGTACGGCGGATCCCAACTGGGATACGGTGGAGTGCAACCGGGATTCGGAGGAATCCAACCAGGGTACGGCGGATCCCAACTGGGATACGGTGGAGTGCAACGTGGATATGGCGGAGTGCTACCGGGGTACGGTGGAGTGCAACCGGGGTACGGATCATTCGGGACGGTTCCGGCGAATCCCCCAGTCTCGGGATTCGGCGGCTTCCGAGGACCAGGCTTCGACTACGGGCTGGGATCGACGGTGCCATCGAATTACGCTCCAGTGCCTTATCAGTACATGCCGGTCCCTATCACCCCGGCCACAGATCTGGTTTGGTGAACCGGCCCGGTCTTTGCGTATCCCTCGCGCGGCCGTCGATGAGACATTTTTGGTGAGCCGGGCGGCGTCAGCCCCCGGAC
>JAYTIB010000586.1:0-4144 GCA_043732205.1 Schlesneria sp.
CGTGCTGAATCGTCACCGATCCGTACATGGGTTGCTGCACCGACGTGATCGTCAGCCCACCCGTCACGCTGGAGTCATTGCCCAGCACCTCCAGCACGACCGACGGCGCGTCCAGCGGCGACTGCTGCGCGAATTGGTAGCTGTCATCGAAGACCATGACCGCATTCAGCAACCGCTTGTCTTCCAGTCGTTCCACCGCCGCGATGTGCGAGTCGTTTCTCACCCGACGGCGCGGCCGCGAACCGCGACTCGCTCCAGCCCCCCCCGTTTCGCCAGCTTGAACAAGCCAGACGCCAACTGACCGAGCCAATTGAACAAGACCATGATCAGTGTTCCCAGGAAAGTGGAGTGACGAGTGCGGCAAAGACTTGTTGACCGCCGCGTTTCGATCATCGCGGCGACCGTGATCCTGCGCCAGACGTGTGCAACATGCTCGATACCAGAGCGGCAAAGTGAGCGGCACCGTATCGCGTCCCTGCTGAAAAGCACAGGCCACAGTGCCGCTGACAATACCGACAGGGTTGCCGGCGAGACCACAGCCGGTTGACTTGAACCATCACAGTTAGTGTCCGCGGATTGCGAGCGGTCGCCGGGCCGCCGCGATGGAACACGATCGCGTTTTGCACCGCTTTGCGGTTCGGCTTCAGCCCCACCTGCGAGAAGAACGCCTCGAAGCCGTAGTAATCGTTCTGGCTCCAGCGTTTGAACGGGTGGTGATGGCAGCGGGCACATTGAATTCGCAGGCCGAGAAACAACTGGGCCGCCTTGGTGAAGATCGGCACGATTTCGTTGGAGAAGTTGATGGGCCGCGGCGAAGCGAAGTTCTCGACGCGGCACTTGACCGACGACGTCTTGCCATCCGCGGACGTCGCGGTCACGGCAACTTCGCCGTCAGCCAGCGGCGTGACGAAGCCGTCGGCATCCACCCGCACGATTCCCGCCGTCGAAACCTGATAGGAAACAGCATGCGTGAGGTCATGCGATTGACCGCTCGAATAGCGGCCGGTGACGAGCAATTGCGCCCGGTCATTCGGGCCACGCAGCAACACGTCTTCAGCCGGCTCGAATTGGACCGTCGTCAGCAAACCAATCGGGCCAAGCCCTGGGAAATCCGCGGCCGAAAGGACCGACAGCGTGAATGCACAGAACGTGACAACCAGCGACCAGCGGAAAACGGAGTTCATCGTTCGCTTTCGTTTGGTGGGAAGTTCTCGGGTGGGGCAAACGGAATCAGCCGCTCCAGCGAGAGTTGACGCAGCGCGGCGTTGTTCTGCGGACCGACGCGACCGACCAACAAAGTCAGGTTGTCCGGCGCGAAGGAGACGCCCGCGACGGCAGTCGGCTCGGTGAACTGTTGCAGCAAACGGCCGTTGGTCGCATCGAACACGCGCAAGCGGCTGGCGTGACCGACGACCAGCTTCGTGTTGTCAGCGCTGTAATGCAGCGATCCGCGCGGTGTTCCAGGCGGCAGCGGATCGGCTGGCGGAATCACGAACGCGAGTTTTATATCGGCGGCGACTTCCCAGACGTTGACCCGTCCGCTTTCGTCGAGCGATGCGAGTTGTTTTCCGTCCGCTCGCAGCGTCAGTTCGACTTGCTTCGCGGGTACGAATCCGGGGGCGGCAGCGGGCGGAATCAGGCCGACGTTTTCCAGCGCCGTGTCTCCGAGCTTCCACCGCGTGAGAGACGTGCCCGTGCCCGCCGATACAAGCTGCGAGCCATCGGGCAGGAAGGCGACCGCACGTGCCTCGGCGGCGACGGCGACATGCGCAAGCGAAAGCGTCACCAGCCGCGCCGTCTTGTCGCTGCTGCCGCTGACGACCGTCTTCCCGTCGGCCGAGACCGCCACGTCGGAAATGGCTGCCGCGTGCCCCGCAGGAAATCGTTCGAGTTCGCGGCCGAGCGTCAGATCCCACACGCGAACCACGCGATCGTCGCCGCCGAGCACCACGCGGTTGCCGTCGGCGCTGACGTGCAGACTGCGTATCGGCGCGGCGAACTCCCATTGCTTTTCGGCGGCGACCGGTTGTGCCGCAGCCGCCGCGGGCCACGGCCACAGACGAACGAACTTGTCGACTCCGCCAGCAATCCAGCAGTGAACCCGCATGCGCCCCGGGCACTCCTTGAGCCACACCGTCGGCCGCATTCCACAATCGTAGTTCGCCCGCCGCATCGCCGCTCGCGATCTGCCCGTTGTCGAATCGAAACGCGACGCGAGTCAGCGGCTGTTCGTGTCCGTTGAGTTGCCGAATCGCCTGCCCGTTGGCCGGCGTCCACAGCCGGACGCTCTTGTCCGCCGACGCCGTGGCCGCCAACTGGCCGTTGGCACTGACGGCAACCGACACGACGTCCGCCGTGTGACCGGTGACGGCAATTGGTGCCGCCGGCAAACGCCACACGCGAACCGTCCCATCCGATCCGGCCGAAGCGAGCCGCGCGTTGTCGGGATGAAACGCGAGCGCATGAATCGGCTGAACGTGTCCGTCGATTTGCAACCGGTCCGCGCCGTCGGCCAGATTCCAGAACTTGATCGTGCCCGCGTCCCCGGCCGCAGCCGCAACGGCGTTGTTCGGACTGAGCGCGACCGCCTGCGTCAGGCCGGCCGCTCCGGCCAACTCGCGCACCGCTTGACCGTTCACCACGTTGAACACGCGCACGCTGTCCGAGCCCGTGACCGCCAGTTGTCCGTCCGCGGTCACGGCCACTCCCTTCACCGCGGCGTTGTGCCCGGCCAGCAACCGCGTGGCCACGAGCGGCAATTGCCAAGCCTTCAGCAGTCCGTCCTCGCCCGCGGAAACAAGCTGCTGGTTATTCGGATGAAACAGCAATCCCCGCACGGGTCCGGCGTGTGCCCCGAGGACTCCCTGCGATTTGCCGTCGAGCACGCCCCACGTTCCGACGTTTCCCGCCGCGTCGCCACTGGCGATCTGGTTGTTATCGGCTCGCACAGCCGCCACAAGCGGTTCCACCGCGTGCCCCGCCAGCGACAACACGACGCTGCCGTCGTCGAGTTTCATGACCCGTCCGACCTTGTCACCACCGAACGAAACCGCCCACTGACCGTTGGGGCTGACTGCCACCGCCCGCACATTCGCGGCCGCTCCCGGAAAGACCCGCAGCGGCTCGTAACGCGGCACGTCCCAGACTCGCAGCGTGTTGTCCGCCGCACCGGAAACGACGACGGAACTATCGGGATGGCTGACCAGGCTCAGCACCGGCCCGGTATGCCCGGTCAGCGAGCGAATCTCCTTGCCGGTCACCGCGTCCCACAACTTGATCGTCTGATCAGCCCCGCCCGTGATCACGTACTGTTGGTTCGGCGTAAAGATCGCGGAATTGACCGGCGCGGAATGACCCACCAACGCATTCGGCACGGGGCTCGCCTGCCCCCAAACGAGACTCATGCCCAGACTGCCGATTAC
Source organism: Schlesneria sp. (assembly GCA_043732205.1). Classification (GTDB taxonomy): domain Bacteria; phylum Planctomycetota; class Planctomycetia; order Planctomycetales; family Planctomycetaceae; genus Schlesneria. Next base: position 3,423 of record JAYTIB010000586.1, read on the forward strand.
CCAAGTCAGCGACGCCGCGAAGATGACGCGCCCGCAGATGGACGGACGCGCACGGCAGAGCGGCTTGGCAAGTTCCATCGCGATTCAGTCTCCAGGCGGGGACACCAGCGGAAGGAAGGCGGGACGTCGAAACTTCTACCTGTCGGCCACCGCACTTGGCGACGCAGGCTGACGCCAAACCCGCGGATGCCGAGACAATCCCGCGAATCAACAGCCGGGTGTGCTTGAGATCCGACTGTGTTTCGTGGGCATTCGTCGCCATCGCGGCGATCACGCATGTTGACGGCGATTCAAAGTGAACGCTCCGAGGGGGGCTTGTTCCAAGCTGCCATCCGAGTTGACCCCTGCCCCAAATCGCCGAGGCCATCGGCGTCGTCGGTATCGTCATCGTTGACCAGGCGAGAGGGGTGGCCCGACTTGATCCGCCAGCCACGTTTGACATGCCTCAACTTCAAAGGCGGCCCGAGCCGGGCCACCCGGCCCAATGGCTGTTTGATTCCCCAAACCAATAAGGGGCTGTGCAGGATCAAGTTCCGAGAGATCTGAAAGTAACCGGCCAAGTGTCAGTAACCCGAAGCGTGAGCGAGGGCGGACGCGCCGGGCGATGGTGATCTGAAATCGACAAGACCACGGCGCGTCCGCCCTCGCTCACGCTTCGGGTGACTTGAACTCCGACGCCATCTCTTGGAAACAGCAAATGCACAGCCCCATAGTGACAACCA
>JAYTIB010000587.1:0-10617 GCA_043732205.1 Schlesneria sp.
GAACCGGATGCGGTTCCCCTGCGCGAGGATTTCGTAGCTGTTCCAGTCGTGCTGCTTGCTGAGCGGTGCGGCGATCTCGTTGTTCGTGTGAATCATCTGGCGGCCGTAGAGGTCATAGAATCCGTGGCCCGACGGAAACATCACCAGATGTCCGGCGTAGGTCAGCGGGTCGCCCTTGTCCGGCGCGATGCGGCCCCACAGCGCGATGCCCGAGTGCATTTCGGACTCGGCCAGCTTGAAGTCGAACGTCAGGCGGAAGTCGCTGTAGCTCTTCTCGGTCAGCAGATACGTGCTGACTTTCACCTCGTCGGTGTTCTTCCCGATGATGACTCCGTCCTTGACCGACCAGAGCTTCTCGTGGCCCACCCAACCCTTGAGGTCTTTCCCGTTGAAGATCTCGATCACCTCCCGCTTCCCCTCGCGCGGCGGCACGACGGGGGCTTCCTTCTTCTCCTGAGACCAACTCGTGCCGACCGACAGCAGGGCGATCAAACCGGCAACCACAAACTCACGGCGCAATGACATGGCAATGTTCTCCAAGGTTGAGGGGCAAGAAGTTCGTTCAGTGTCCTATCGGTCTCACTTTGTGACCGATTCCAAATCTGCTCGCTTCGTTCACTCGGGCTGTGCCACGGTCCAAATTTGCTTCAGAGGCAGTTCAGCGCGCAACGCGGCATCGAGCTTGTCGTAATTATCCAAGATTTGTTGGATCAACTCGTCTTGTCCCCAAAGTCTGACACGAAAGAACTGACGGGCGGTTTCCTTATCCACGGACGACTTGAATCCGCCCCAAGAAACGAACAGTCCATGCTCCGCATTGAAGTTCCGCATAGTCCCAACGAGTTGGTCAACAGTCGCCCGATCAATCGGAGAGTCTCCAGACTTTACTTGAACCACGAGTTGCGGTTGTCCAAATCCCAATGGCCCCGGCGCAGCAAGGATATCAACGCCATAATCAGGGCCTTCCGGGCTGAGGTGGGTTGTGTAGCCCTGCGCCTTCAGGATCTCTTCAACAAGCCAAGCCATGTCATGCCCTTTGAATCTCTGGCCGATCCATCGAGCAATTTTGTCACGCGCCCATTCTTCCAAACTGATGGCAGGCTGACCGACAACGGCGGAATCACCCGCTTCCATTTCCGGAATCAACATCCCGCTTGAAGGAGAGGTTTCTGCTTGCCAACCGTTCTTTGCCATGTCACGAATTCGGTTTTCGGCGTCAATGCCACAGATCGTGGGTGGACCGAATGCGAACAAGATATCTTGAGAAATACTGGATCGAGGAATGTCGGGTGCGAACCACTTCACGGACCTAAAGTGCCGCAAGCGAGGGTCGCGCGTTCCATCGAATTCATAGGGACCAGTGATCTCGCCGAAGTGAATTGCTCGCTTCGTCTTGCTTGGCAGCCCAACCCAATCGCCCGGCTTCATGACTTGCGTGAATATCCAGACTTGGCCCAGAAAACTACTGATTCTCCCATCAGGTGCATCAGGGTAGGTCTGGCGCAAAAACTCGCGAAGTTCTTTCTTGTCCGAAATCAAACTCAGATTCTGGTTGAGTTCCTCCCACTGCAAATAGATGCGTTCATCTTGTAGAAAAGTTTGTTCCCATTCGCCGTGACTTCCCGCACGATTCATCCAGAGCGCCATGTCCAGCCCTAACTTGATAATGTGAAAACGATCTCAGTTTGCGGTCCAGCCCGCCATCTCTTCCTCGGTGATCTCACAGCGCAGCACACGACAGCCCGCCGCCTGGACATGTCGATGAGCGGATCGGACGGCCTCTTCGAGAAACTCGGCCTCGCGATGAAAGGCCACGTAAGGCTTCCCGCAATGTTCGCCCGGAGAGCAATCGTCCGCTCCGGCCTCGAAGAGGGCGTTCGACCAGTCGCACAGGCTGCGCGCCTCCGGGGCCAGCCACAACGTAAACTCGAACGGCCTGCGGGGAAGCAGTGTGGTGCCGACATTAGGCTGCGCGTCGGGAGGGAGAGTGTCGAATTCCACACGCTGGCACGCGACGATGGTTCCGTCGGGAGCGATGTCACACAACCAACAGCGGGACTGATTCAAAGCCTCACGGACGCTGATCCTGCCGGTGCGCAGCGCTTCAACGATCCACATCGTTGTCGGTGCCACGATGTACCGCGTGACGTGTTCGTCTTCGTCCGACCAGTACGCCAGATTGAGATCGCCCTCCGCATCGCGCAGGGTGAAGATTCGTGGGCCGTCAAATTCGTAGAGCGTTTCGACCGGCTCGAATGGTCGAAACCTCGATGGATCCTCTGTCACGCCTTGCGATTCCCACATGGTCAGGACTCCTCCTCAACGACCGCAAACAGGCTCGCTCGATGTACGCCTTCGTAGGCCCACCAGGTCGTGTGCGTGGGCTGCGAGCCGTGCGTCAGCTTCGTCAGACCATGATCGGACGTGAGTGAGGCTCGTGCAATCATGCTACCGAGCTTCGGGAACAAGCATCGCTGATGGCGTGCCTCTCGGACATCGCGAAACACAGACAAGCCGAGCCGCAAACAGGGCGGTGCTTTCGGAAGCCTTCCGGTCTCCCAGTGGGTGGCGAAATCGGCGGACGCGGGCGGATCATCCCGGACGATGCGATACACGTCCCCCGACGCCTCTTCGGCGTCCGGGGGCGGGCAATCGGTTGGCCAATCCTCCGGGAATTTCATGGATGCGCCCTGCCAGTAACTACCGCTCTCGTTCCCAAGCTGGAGCTTGGGAACGAGGACACGAGGACACACCGAGTGAGCACTCGCGGAGCGCGGGATCGAGCTACTTCGTCTTCTTCTGGAGCGTGTAGATTCCCTTGCCGGTGGGGCTGACGACCGTGAAATAGACTTCGCCCGCTTCGTCCTCGCCGAAGCTGATCGGCTGCAGATTGGGGCCGGTGTAGGGGATCGACCGATTGGCGACGACCGCCTTCTTCGCGTCGTCGTGCTTCAGTGCCCAGATCTTGCCCGAAACGTAGTCGGCGTACAGGTAATGGCCGGCCAGTTCGGGCAGCTTCTTGCCGCGGTAGACGTTGCCGCCGGTGATCGACTTGCCAACATCGTGGTGGTATTCCCAGATCGGATCGATCAGGCCGGTCGAAGTGCCGGTGCTGTTCGGCGCGAACTCGTGCTTGGCCTCGCGCAGGTTCCAGCCATAGTTGCCCCCCTTCACGCCGAGGTTGATTTCTTCCCACAGGTTTTGGCCGACGTCGGCGATCCACAACTGGCCCGTCTGCCGGTCAAACGACATGCGCCAGACGTTTCGCAATCCGTAGCAGTAGATCTCGGGGAGCGCGATCGGCAGCTTGTTGGCGAGCTTGTCGATGAACGGGTTGTCCTTGGGGATGCCGTACTTCTTGCCGGCGTCTTTCTTGTCGACATCAATCCGCAGGATCTTGCCCAGTAGCGTCTGTAGATTCTGGCCGTTGCCGTGGGGATCGTTGCCGGCTCCGCCATCACCGAGCGTGATGTACAGGAACCCGTCCGGTCCAAAGCAGATCGTCCCCCCTTTGTGGTTCCAGTAGGGATGGGGCACGCGCACCAGTTCCTCTTCGCTGTTCGGATCGGCCTTGTTCGGATCGTCCTTGGAGACCTTGAACCGCGACACCACCGTCGTGTGCGGCTGGCTGGTCGTCGTGTAGAAGACGAAGAACTCACCGTTCGTCTTGTACTTCGGATGGAAGGTCATCCCGAGGAATCCCTCTTCATTCTCCTTGTCGATGTAGACGACCTTCTTCGAGATGTCGAGGAACACCTTCGTCTCCTTCGCATCGGGCGCGAAGACGTGGATGATCCCCTGCTGCTGCGGAACGAAGAGACGGTTCGAACCGTCTCCCGCGTGAGTCAGCAGAATCGGGCGGAGCGGCGTTGCGACTCCGTTATTGTCCGGCTCCCACCCGGTCCACTTGAGGTCTCCAAACGCGACGACCGGCTCGACAGCCAGCGGCGATTCATCGACTTGGGCATTCACAAACTGGCAGGGCCAAACGGCGAGCATTGCGGCAAACAAACAGAGGCGTCTCACGATGGAAGGGTTCCTGTAACGAGGGGGTGATTGGACAGAGCCAACGGAATTTGACTTCATTGAACAGCCAGACGATACCGCCAGCGCCCGGAAGGGGTTTGACGCCGCGTCAGCAGGAAGCGGGTCTTGAGGACCGCGGACGCCTGAAAGCCGTCGGCATCGGCCACCTGCGGGACGAACTTGGTTTTGGACCGCGAGTGAATCGTGAACAGCATCTGGCCGCGGCGGACGTCGACCAGCCAGTACTCGCGCACGCCGGCGGCAAAGTACGCCTTCGGCAGCCGGACGGTGTCCTTCTTCACGGAACTGTTGCTGACAATCTCCACGATCAGGTCCGGCCCGCCTTCAAACTCGACGATGTTGTCGTCGTTCTCATTGGAGCCGGTCTTGCCGGGGACCGGCTTCACGCGGCCCGCCACCAGAGACTCTTCGGTGATGAACACCAAGTCCGGCTCGGCCGAGAGATTTGCCGCCACCGAGACGATCCGCGTCCGACCCGAGAACAGCCAGCCGAAGTCGTGTTCGTCGGCGAACTGGAGCAGAACATGAGTGATGGCCACTTTGGGCGTGCCATGCGTGAAGGGATTCTCCGGAGACATGTCGACCTCGATTCGTCCGTCGATGTAGTCGATGCGGCCCTGCTCGGGGAAATCGTCCGAGTGCGTCCACGCCCGGAATTCATCGAGCGTCCGCAGGTCGTAGGGAATCTCGACCTGATCTTCGATGCTGACGAGTGCGGTGGACATGCTGAATTCCTGCGACAGCGGGTGTTCGGCGCGGGTCTCCTGACCCCGCCGAAACGTGCGACCGCAGGTCTCCTCTTACTTTCGACTGGCGGGTGAACTCGAAGCTCGAAAGAAAGAGGAGACCTGCGGTCGGGGGCGTGTGCGGGGTCGGGAGACCCGCGCACAACAAGACCCGCACACAACAATCACTCGTGACTACGACAACTCGGCCCGCACGGTTTCGAGCAGCTTCTTGGTCAGCTTGATGCCGTCGGCTTCGCTGTGCTTGCTCCCTTCGTATTCGACGCCGATCCAGCCGCGATAGCCGTAGGCGAGGACGATGGGGAGCATCTTGCGGTAGTCGGTCTTGATCTCGTTGCCGGCGTCGTCGAACTCGTGCGACTTGGCGCTGACCCCCTTCGCGAACGGCATCAGTTCCTCCGTCCCCTTGTAGCGGTCGTACCAGATTTTGGGGGCGACCTGGAAGTTGCCGAAGTCGGGCAGAGTGCCGCGGCGGGATGATTCACGGTGCGCATGACCTCGGCCAGCCATGCGCCGTTCGATGACAGGCCGCCGTGATTCTCGACGATCACGCCGATGTTGTGCGTCGCGCCGAACTCGGTCAATTTGCGGAGACCGTCGGCCGCCAGCTTGATCTGTTCGCGGTACGGGCCGCTCGATTGGGCGTTCACGCGGATGGAGTGGCATCCCAGAAACTTCGCGGCTTCGACCCACTTGAAGTGATTCTCGACCGCCACCGCCCGCTTCTTCTCGTCGGCGTCGCCCAGTGCCCCCTCGCCGTCGCACATGATGAGGACGCTGGTCACGCCGTTGTCGTCGGCCCGCTTCTTCAACTCACCGAGATACCCCGCGTCTTCGGCCTTGTCCTTGAAGAATTGGTTGACGTACTCGATGCCTTCGATCCCGAACTCGGTTTTCGCCATCTTGGCGAAGTCGCGCGGATCGGCCTTGTCTTGGAAGAACCGCCGGTGCAGCGACCACTGCGCCAGCGAAATCTTGAACAGCGGAGGCTTGCCGGCGGGAGCGTCCGCGGCCAACAGAGCCGAGCCCGTGGACGCGGCGGCACCGGCGGCGAACAGTCCCGCGGAGGCCGACAAGAAACGACGCCGAGACAATTGGAGCGACATCAGGTGATCCTCAATGTGAATGACTGGAATGACAGCGGACAGCAGACTGCCGGGATTCTATTCGTCCGCCGTGACGAATGCGAACTGTGACAATGGGGTCAATGAGCGCGGTCCCCGGATCAAGCAATCTGTCCGGAATCGTCCACGGGAACGCAGTGGGAGAACCCGCCATCAATGGTGCGGCGAGACCGGCTATTTCCCCGAGGCCGGGGCGGGCGCAGTGGCCTGCGGCGCATTTTTCAGCTTCCCCATTTCCATGCTTTGGCGGCGCGCGTCTTCCAGCTTCTTCGGATCGACCGTGGGACTCGACGTGGCCGGTCCCAATTCCGACTTGCCGCCACACCCCGACAAACCCGCACACAACACTCCACACAGCAGGATCTTTTGGGCAAGACTCATGTTGATCTCCTTCGAACAAGCTTCAAAAACGGATAGTGACGGACAGGGCGATTGCATTCTGTCCATGAATCACGGCGCGAGTGGTCCCGTCGGCGGAGCGACGGGACTACGGTTGTCCCGTCGCTTCGCCAACGGACGAATCCGGGGAGGTCGACAATGTGGCTTGTCGGTCGCCAATGGTCAACTCTCTCCAAGCCGCGGCTTCGCGGTGCCGGCCCAAACGCTGGTACAAGTCGACCATTCGTTGGATCGTTGGCGGGGCGAGCGGCGTCAGCAGGTCTCGACGAAGGCCGGAGTGGACCGGTGCCTCCATCAATAACTCGACGCGCTTCGACTGCCGGCGAATCATGGCCGCCCGCTCGGAATGCCCCATCCGCAACAGACACTGCGCCAACCGATGCTGAGTCAGCCAGTCCGATTTTCCCGCGGTGGTCCGGATCGCCTGTTCGAACGCATGGCACGCTGCCGGCGCATCGCGTGTGATCTGATCTGCGATCAATCCCGCCGTCTTCCAGTATTCATAGCCGTCGTGTGGCAGCGGCCAGCGCTGGAAGGCTTGTTGGGCCCGATCGAACTCGGCCAGTTCCAGACAGACCGCCACTCGCGTGGCAATCACGAGCGGCGTTTCGCTGCCGCCGGGGAGTTGCTCCGCCCGATCCAGTTGCGTGCCGGCTTGGTGCAAGCCCCCTTGTCGGTGAAACCAGCGGGCCAGAAGTGCGTACCCCTCGACCCAGTCGGGCTCGGCGGTCAAGAAAGCCTCCAAGCGACGCCGGTCACTCGCCTCGGTGGGGAGTTCGTCATCACCGAGCAATTCGAGACGCCGTTCCAACTCCACATTGGCCGTGCCGGGACTGAACTCACTCAGATACCAATCCCGCAGACGGTTCGCGCGTTCGTGGTTGGGAAGCAGTTGGTAAGTTTGCCAGACATGCTCCTCGGCCGAATCCCAGCGGTTCGTCAGGTCATACAGCTTCCACAGCAGCGCATGCGTTTCCTGACGGTCCGGATCAAGTTGAAGGGATCGTCGAAACGCCCGCTCCGCCCGACCCGGTTGCAACCGCAGCAACAGCAACAGGCGTCCCTCCTGCAACCGTGCTTCGGCGGCGCGTGGCGAACTGTCGGGGATTTCGGCGAGATGCTGCAGCGCCGACGAAACCTTGTCTTCCCCCGCCAGTCTGTTGTCGCGGATGAATGCCTCGGCGAGCATCAGCCGCGCGGTCGCATCGCGCGGTCGGTATCGCAGATACGATTGCAGCGTCTCCCGCGCCATCGGCCAGTCGCGATCGGAGATGAATTGCTCCGCGCGAGCCAGGTGCCGATCAAGCCAACTGCACATCCCCAAAGCGATCAGCGCGGCGAGCAACACCGAGCCCGCGGCCACTTGGAAGGAACGTCGTCTGAGAATCTGGTGCATGAATCAGCCTGAATATCCGTCATCGATCGGCGTCGTGAGATCCCAGCCCGGATAATTCATGAGGAACCACGAAATACTCGAAAGACACGAAAGTCCGGAGGTTGAGTCGAATGTCATCAGAAACACTGTGTCGTTTCACGCACGCATTGGCAGGTAACGCAACCCGACTCACCGGATTCCTTTCGTGAAGTTCCGTACTACTAACGATTCGCTTCTGGTCTGGCCGCGAAGATTTGACTTGCGTCAAGCAACTCTGCGAGTCGTCATCAAAGCTCGGAGTCATTCTTTTGCCGACGACCATCAAGAAGACTTCGACAGGAAGATTTGGGACAAGAATATCCGAGCAGAAAAACCCGAAGTTGGCTCCTATCTTCCTGTCCCAAATTTTCCTGTCTACGTTTGGTTGCGGCATGACCGCGCTGGGTATTTCGTGGTGAATAATCCGCGCCAGTGGCTTGGTGCCGGTTGCTGTCAGCCGGTCAGCTTCGGCAAACTCCGCGAAAAGTCTAACGGTCTGTACGGCCTTCCACGACATTCCAATACCTTCGCAGCGTCAGATCTTCGCGGCGATCAACAAGGCCAGACGGCCAGTGAATCTCCAGTGATTCGAATCGCTCGGTCTCCGGCCAGGCCACGATGACGCGCGTGTCGGCGGCGGCCAGGTAACTCCCGCCGGTTGTCAGCGGGATCGACCGCACGGCGCGGTCTGTTTTCAGGATGATGCGACCTCCGACAGGGTGGCGGCGGTCGCGCGCGATGAAGTTGAGTCCGACGAACGGCCGTGATTCGACGGGGGTGTCGTTCCGCAGCAGCACGAACGGTGCATTCAAGTGGGTCACGGCGAGATCGATGTCGCCATCGTTGTCGTAGTCGCCGGCCGCGACGCTGCGACCGAGCCACAGCCCGTCGAAATAGCGGCCGGCCGTGGCGGAGACGTCGGTGAACGTCCCGCCATCGTTTCGCAGCAGTTGAGGTTTCATGGCGTTCGGCTGCTGACGCGGGCCCAGCACGTGCCCGTTGGCCACGAACAAGTCCGGATCACCATCGCGGTCGAAGTCCAGCGGCGCCGTGCCAAAGCCGAGTGATTCGTGACTGGTGGCCGTCACCCGCGCCCCATTGCTGATGTCGTCGAAAACCAGACCGCCCAGATTGCGGTACAGCGTGTTCTTCATGTGATAGTAGTGGGTGAGATAGATGTCGCAGCGACCATCACCGTCAAAGTCGGCCAGTGAGATTCCCATGCTGGCCTCGTTGAGTCCCGATCCGCTGACGGCACAGCCCGACTCCGCGGCCAGTTCCCGATAGAGCCGTGCGTCTCCCGCGGAGTGTCTCACGGAGCCGCCAACGGAATTGCCAGCAACAGCACGCCGCTTGAACAGGAAGTTGGCGGTCATGTCGTTGGCGACGTAGATCTCGGGAACCAGATCGTCGTCGAAGTCGGCGGCTGCCACAGCCAGACCCTTGCCGTTGTCGGCTCGCATGCCAAGCCGGTCCGCGGCCTGTTCAAATGTTCCATCACCCCGATTGAGGAACACGCTGTCCTGGACACCGTCATAGCTGCCGGGACCGCAATACCCCGGCTGGCCGCCGTAATCGCAGACCTTGTGGTTGGCGAAGGTGAGATTCACATAATGGACGGCGTACAGATCGAGATCCCGATCACCATCGACATCGATCCACAGGGCGCTGGACGTCCACAACGGATCGCTGACCGCAGCCTGCTCCGTCACATCGACAAAAGTGCCGTCCCCCTGATTGTGCAGCAGTCGATCGGGGCCGTACCCGCCGATGTACAGATCGGAAAAACCATCGGCATCGAAGTCACCAACGGCGCATCCCTGGCCGTACAACACGACGGCGGCATGACTGGGTTCGGTGATCTCTTCAAAGCGTTCCCCGTGCCGATTGCGCCACAGCCGGCCCGTTGGCAGATTTTGCTCGGCGGCGTTCGGATCAAGGGTGCGACCGTTTGCCAGGAACAGGTCCAGCCAGCCGTCGCCATCGACGTCGATCCAGGCGACACCACCCCCCATGACTTCGGGCAGGAAAAAACGATCCGGGACGGCATCGTTGTGCAGGGTGAATTCAATGCCCGATTCGCGGGCCACATCCACGAAGCGCGCCGCGATGTTCCCGACCGGATTGACCGCGGCGGACGAGTGTTGCCGGACGGCGGCAGCGGGCTGGCTGTCGATTGACGAGATCGCGGCGTCAGGGATCGGCGGCGGCGTTCGGGAGCAACCCGCAACAAGCGACAGCGGCAAAAGCAGAAACGCGGCAGGCCAAGCCCGCCGCGTTCTGGAGAGATCAATCCACATCATGGGATGCTTCGCAGTGTCTGGTCGTTAGAAGCCCGAAACCACCTCGGCCCCATCCCGTGTTCCGATGGCGACCCAGGTGTTGTAGTCGATGTTCGTCGACACGAAACGGACGGCGCCATCCGTCATCAGGACATGGACACCGCCGGTGTGCATGCTGTTGGCACTCATCATCGTGTTCCCCTCCCAGTCGCCGCTCCAACTGTGGCAGGGCTGGTCGTTGGGAGCCATCGTGTGTGTGTAGACGGAACCATTGCCGACGAACGACCACGCCCATGACGCGCCCCGGTTTCCACCCGTCCCGTTGCGTCCCGACAGGGCTGCCTGAGCCAGGCAACTTTGGCGCGTCGCCAGGTCAGTGGCACCGGCGGTGGCCCAATTGTGGACCTGCTTGTTGGCCGGCGTTGTGGGGCCATCAATGAGGAACTCGGAATACGCCGCGGTGTTGCTCGTTCCATCCGTCACACTCGCCATCTTGACCGGTCTGTCACTTGGTCCGCCGCTGCCATCAGGTCCGCAATAGCTGGCGATCCCGTTGTGGGAACCGTTTCCATATTGACCGTTGGGACCGGCCGTTCCCATGTTGA
>JAYTIB010000588.1:0-10608 GCA_043732205.1 Schlesneria sp.
TCCACGCGCAACGCCGTTCCCTTCCGCATCGGTCAAAGGTCCGCGGGCGAACCGATCAGCGGAGCAGGAATCCAGGATCTGCGAATCCACAAGCGGGCATTGTCTCAAGCGGAAGTCGAGTCGATGGCCAAGGCGACCAAGTTCGCCGGAATCCTCGCCAAGGCCGCCGACCAGCGCACCGATGCCGAGAAGAACGAAGTCTATCCGTGGTGGCTGGCGGCCAACGACACATCGTTTCAGGAACGGACGGTCAAGGTCGCCGCGTTCGAAGCGGAACAGAACACGATCAAGTCGCGAGGCACGATCGCCCACGTGATGCAGGAGAAGAACGAAGAGGCGATGGCCTACATCCTGTTCCGTGGTGAATACGACAAGCGCCGCGATCCCGTCAAACCGGCCACACCCGCCGCGCTGCCGCCGTTCCCGGCCGACGCGCCCAAGAACCGGCTCGGCTTGGCCAAGTGGCTGCTCGAACCGAATCACCCGCTGACGGCGCGCGTCACGGTCAACCGGTTCTGGCAGGAACTGTTCGGGACCGGCATCGTCCGGACATCGGGCGACTTCGGCCTCGCCGGGGATCTTCCATCCGATCAGGAGTTGCTCGATTGGATGGCCGTCGAGTTCCGCGAGTCGGGCTGGGACGTCAAGAAGTTCTTCAAGCGGCTGGTCACGTCCAACACCTATCGGCAGTCGGCGGTCGTGACGCAGGAGAAGCTGGAGAAGGACCCGCAGAACAAGCTGTTGTCGCGCGGTCCGCGGTTCCGCATGGATGCCGAGATGATCCGCGACTACGCGCTGTCGGCGAGCGGACTACTGGTGCCGAAACTCGGCGGGCCGAGCGTCAAACCGTATCAGCCGGAAGGGGTCTGGGAAGCGGTGGCGATGATCGGCAGCAACACCCGCGACTACAAACGGGACTCGGGTGAAAACCTGTATCGCCGCAGTCTGTACACCTTCATCAAACGCTCGGCCCCGCCGGCGTCGATGGAGATCTTTAACGCCACCGCGCGCGAGCAGTGCACCGTCCGCCGCGAACGGACAAACACCCCGCTGCAGGCGCTGGTCACGCTCAACGACGTGCAGTTCGTCGAAGCCGCGCGGCACCTGGCACAGACGGTGTTGCTGAGTCGCGGGCCGGGCATCGCGGGGCAAGAGCCGGAAAAAGCCACCGAGACCGCGCGGCTGCAACTGCTGGCGAAGCGGCTGCTGGCGAGACCGTTCCGCGACAACGAACTCCCCATCGTCCGCAACTCGCTGTCGGAACTGACGGCCTACTACCGCGACCACGAAACCGACGCCAAGGCGCTGATCACCACCGGCGACTCCAAACCCGATGCGACTCTCGACCCGAAGACCCTCGCCGCTTGGACGATGTTGGCGAACGAGGTGATGAATCTGGATGAGGTGCTGAACAAGTAGTTCATGTGGCAGCGTTTGATATCACAATTTGTGATATCAAGTTTGCAAGCGGTGGAAGCATCAACAGTTGCGAAGAATGCGAGGCGGTGATGGCGAAGAAGAAACCGACAACAAGCGTGATCTTGGTTGAGCAAATTGAAAGCGTGATTCACATCGTGCGCGGGCAGCGGGTGATGCTCGACTCGGACCTCGCGGAGTTGTACGGCACCACGACGATGAGGCTGAACGAACAGGTCTCTCGAAACTCCGACCGCTTCCCTGCTGATTTCTCGTTTGTCCTGACGCAGCAAGAGTTTGCGGGTTTGATATCGCAAATTGCGATATCAAAGGTGGGACGCGGCGGCCGTCGAAAGCTTCCGCGCGTCTTCACCGAACACGGCGTTGCCATGCTCTCCAGCGTGCTCCGTTCCCCGACGGCGGTGAAGGTCAACATTGAGATCATGCGGGCGTTTGTCCGGCTGCGGAGACTGCTCGCCACGCCGGGTGAGTTGGTCGCTCAGATCAACCAGTTGGCCGAGACCGTCAAGCTGCATGACGACCAGATCAAGGCGATCGCCGATGTCCTGCGACAGATGATGGAGCCGCCTCCGCAACCGGCCTCGAAGCATCGGATGGGCTTTCGCGCGGAACAATGAGCACGAACACGAACCACTCATTCTCTTCAAGGAGATGACCATGAACCCGCTTCAAGAATACTTGCGGAACATCACGCGGCGACACTTCTTCGCACAGGGGTCGAATGTCCTCGGCGGGGCGGCACTGGCATCGCTGCTGGGGGGCAATCCCGCTCGCGGTGCCGATGCGGCGGTCGGCGCGGCCCCTCATCTGCCGCTGACGCATCATGCCCCGAAGGCCAAGCATGTGATCTATCTGCACATGGTCGGCGGCCCGCCCCAGATGGATCTGTACGACTACAAGCCGGTGATGAACGACTGGTACGACAAGGATCTGCCCGATTCGGTCCGCCAGGGCCAGCGTCTGACCACGATGACATCCGGCCAGGCGCGGTTCCCGATCGCGCCGTCAAAGTTCAAGTTTGAAAAGGCGGGCGAGTGCGGGATGTGGGTCACGGAGCTGTTGCCGTGGACCAAGAAGATGGTCGACGACATGTGCTTCATCCGCAGCATGCACACCGAGGCGATCAATCACGAACCGGCCATCAGCCTGATGCAGACCGGCAACCAGATCACCGGCCGGCCGTGTCTCGGCGCGTGGACGTCGTATGGTCTGGGTTCGTTGAACAACGACCTGCCGACCTTCGTCGTGATGGTGGCCCGGCCGACCAATACGGAGCAGGTGCAGGCGATTTCGGCCCGGTTGTGGCAGGCGGGGTATCTGCCCGGCGAACATGCGGCCGTCTCGTTCCGTAGTGCCGGCGATCCGATCCTGTACATCAACAACCCGCCCGGTGTCCCCGCCGAGATCCGCCGCAAGACACTCGACGGGCTGAAACAATTGAACGAGCTGACCTTCAATCAAGTCGGCGATCCCGAGACGCGCACGCGGATCGAACAGTACGAACTCGCCTACCGCATGCAGACCAGCGTGCCGGAGTTGACGGACCTGAGCAAGGAAACCGCGGCCACGATGGCGATGTACGGCGACGAAGTGAAGAAGCCGGGGACGTTCGCCAATAGCGTGCTCCTGGCGCGGCGGCTGGTCGAACGGGGCGTGCGGTTCGTGCAGCTCTACATCAACAATTGGGACACGCACGCCAACGTCGCCGGGCGGCTGCCGAGCCAGTGTCGCGACGTCGACCAGCCGTGCCACGCGCTCATCCAGGATCTGAAGCAGCGCGGCCTGTTCGACGACACGCTGGTGATCTGGGGCGGCGAGTTCGGCCGCACGATCTATTCCCAGGGGGGCCTGTCGAAGGAGAACTACGGCCGCGACCACCACCCGCGCTGCTTTACGATGTGGATGGCCGGCGGCGGCACCAAGGGAGGCACGATCCATGGCGAAACCGACGACTTCAGCTACAACATCGTCAAGGATCCCGTCCACATCCACGACTTCCACGCGACAGTCCTGCACCTGCTCGGCTTCGACCACGAACGCTTTTCGTACAAGTTCCAGGGCCTCGACCAAAAGCTGACCGGCGTCGAACCGGCGCACGTCGTGAAGGAATTGCTGGCGTGACAGTCCCGCGACCATGACTGCCGCATCGCTTCGGACGGTCCGTTGAGCCCGAAGAAGCCGCAGTTGACTTCACCCTGCCGACATCGTCGAGTCGTGGAGCACCGTTCTCCGAAAGGTCTTGTCCCGTTCCGGGGTTTTCGCTAGGTTCCCCGCCGCGCGGGCGGCAGGTCTTCTTGAATCGACCTCCCAAGTTGCTCGGAACAGGGACGTTGCGAGACGGGCGGGGCTGTGATGGTGCAAGAACTCAATCGGGCAAACATTCAATTCGGCTGGATACGGCTGCTGTACGTCTGCACCGCACTGATGGGCATCAGCACCGGCCTGATCATCCTGCTGGCTCCGGAACGGTTTGCCAGGAACATCATCGGGGTTCCGTACTGTTTGCCTGAACATCAGGACCGGATCGTCTTCGGTTTGCTCGGAAGCATTTGGCTGTCGCTGGGTGCGATGGCCCTGTTGGGACTGCGGGCTCCCCTGCGATTCGTGCCGATCTTTTTGGTGCAACTCGTTTACAAGACGTGCTGGTTTCTGTGCGTGTTCTTCCCCTTGATCATCGCGGGCGAGTTTCCGGTTCATGGGTGGGCCACGGCGGTGATCAACGCCGTGTGGATGTTCATGGACATCAAGGCGATTCCGTTCGCCTATCTCTTGAGCAGGGATTCGGCGGTTCCGCAGCCGACCGAGTATGCATGACGCGGGCAATGATGGGACGCGTCACACGATGACGGTCGACAAGAACAGATGACTTTGAGGACTGAGGACGATTGCCATGACGAAGGGCATTGGTGGAAGACTTCCGTGGCTGGAGCGGCTCGTTCGAGCGGGATGCCGGCCCCTGTTGCGGGCGTTCGGCCACTCGCGAAAGTTCTTTGCCTCGGACAGCCGTTACGCCGTGGAAACCTTGGCGAAGGCGCGCGCGAAGTTGCAGTCGGGCCGATCGATCTACGTCCTCGGGATGGGATGCGGCGGCCACAACGCGGGGGCCGGGTTGGTGGAAGCCTCGCTGGAGGGTGGGATCAAGGTCATCGCCAACCACGAAGAGGAGCGGTTTCGCGGCATCAAGCATTTCAAACGGTTCCCCGACCACAGCGTCGCCGCCGTGTGTGAGAATCTGGCCGAACGCGAACTCGACGCACGCGACTTGGATGCGGTCGTCGCCACGTGGGACTACATGGAACTCTCCGCACAGCTTCTCGGGCACATCGCCGGGGAACTGCCGGGCAGCCTGACGATGTTTCGCGGAGACGCCTCACCGAGTTTCAGCTTTCGCGACATTGGCAGCGCCTTCCGCGGTCCGGCTCATCTGGGGGATCGTCTCTCGGCCGGGAAGCCGTGGCCGATCATCAACCTGCGTCATCACGACAATCACGCCTATCTGGCCTACGGGGCGTCACCGTTTGCGGGACGACCGGGTCCAACGCTGGTCGCCGTTGTCGACGGCATGGGTGACGATACGTCGGTCTCGCTGTCGGTGGCGGAAGACGGACGCCTGGAAAAGTTCTACATGGGTGAGCGGATTCTGGATTCGATCGGCATGATGTACCTGTACATCAGCAGCAGCCAGGGGGGATGGCCACCGCTCAGCAGTGAGGGGCGGTACATGGGGGCCGCGGCTTGGGGTGATTCGAACCGCGCGACGAACCGCTATTACGCGCCGCTGAGAAATCTGTTCATCTTCGGTGAGCGAGGTCAGGTGCATCTGAACCGCCGGCTCGCAAACTGGCATCGCGGCGGCAGCCTGCGCCCGTACTCAAAGGAGCTGCAAGAGATCCTGGGGCCGCCGATTCTTCCCAGTGAAATGTGGAACCCCGACCATGTGTTGAAGGTGGAAGACATCCAGCACGCGCCGATCACTCAGGACCGCGTCGACAAGGCGGCGGCCACGCAACTGGTGTTCGAGGATGCGTTGCGGCACGTCTTGGAGCATGGCCTCCGGCAGACGCGCGCCAGCCAACTGGTGTTCGCCGGTGGGGCCGCCCTCAATTGTGTGGCGAGCATGCAGATCCTGGATCACTTTGACGAGGACTGGTATCGCGAGAACCTGGGCGTCGAAAACACCCGGCTGCACATTTGGGTTCCGCCGATCCCCGGTGATGCGGGGGCTCCGGCCGGAGCCGCCTATCAGTTCGCCTGCCTGGCCGGTGCGGAAATCGGGAAGCATCGATCCACGCTGCGAAACCCCTTCCTGTGCGGCAGAAGTTACTCACAAAGCGAGATTGAAGCCGCGATCAACAGTGCGTCACAAATCGGGTGCCAGGTCATTGGCAGTACCAGCGCTTCGACGAGCCTGCACCGACTGGCGGACCTGATGGCCTACATCGTGTCGCACGACGGCGTCGTAGGGATCTTTCAGGGCGCGGCGGAGACCGGACCCAGGGCGCTCGGGCACCGATCGATTCTCGCCAACCCCACGAATCCCCGGACGCTGCAAATCCTGAATGAACGGGTCAAGTTCCGCGAAGCGATAAGACCGCTCGCCCCGATGGCCACGCGCGAAGCCGCCGAACGCCTGTTTCACCTGGCCCCCGGAGCATCCGACGACGACTACGACGCCTACAACTACATGGTCCTGACGGCCCCCGCCCGCCGGGAAGCCTACGACCTGATTCCCGCCGTGGTCCATCGCGATGGAACGTCCCGCTTGCAGATCGTGCGCGAGGACGTCGACCCGCTGATCCATGCCTATCTGCTGGCGATGGGGCGACGGACCGGTGTCGAGGTCTCGGTGAACACCTCGTTGAATGTCGGCTCCCCGATCGTGCAGACTCCGGAACAGGCGCTGGCGGCACTCCAGAAATCACACGGTCTGCACGCGTTGTTCCTGGTGGCCGATGACGGCGCCTGTCTCGTCGCGTGGCACAACGCCGAGTCGAAGAGCAAGGATTCCGGCCGTCAACTGCTGCAATGGATCGAAGACTGGAAGTCAGAAACCGCCAGCACCGCGGACCAGCAGCACCACGGATGCGTCGCCGCTTGAACGGGTGCATCACAGAGCGGGCTGTGCATCAACAACGTCCGACAGTCGCGCGTCTCGAAGCGACCGTTGTCCGCTCGCTCCGGCTCGGGCACCGCCGCTCCGGTCGTTGGGGTGACGGAGTCGGCTGCTGCTTTGGAGGCCCCGGTCGGGGCGAGTGTGATGTGAAACGTTGGCCGCCCGTTCGACAGCCCTCCTCATTCGCGCTCCTTTCAATTCGCGCGGACCAATCTGATTTCCGCGCGAATCAAAAGGAGCGCGAATGAGAATGCGAAACGGTCATTCCCAAGTCGGGGCGGTAAGACACCGCTCGCGTTGCGACACAGCGAGCAACTCGCGGAAACTGATGATGCGCAGCCTGACGCGCAGCCCGTCCCGCCGCCTGCTACACTGCCGACGACGACCAACGGCGAAAGCCATCTTCAATCTCTGCGCGGGGCATTCGGAATGATCACTGTCGGCATGAACTATCACGTCATTGCGGGGAAGCAAAAAGATTTCGAAGACAAGTTCGCGGGGGTCATCGACGCCCTGAAAGCCGCACCGGGTCACACGAATTCGACGCTGTGGAAGGACGTCGGCGACGATGCCTCGTACCTGATCACCAGCGAGTGGTCCGACGAAACGGCCTTCCAAGAATTCATCCGCAGCGACGCCTTCCGGGCCGTCACCAACTGGGGCAAGGAACAAATCCTCTCCGGCCGCCCCCAGCACAAGGTGTACAAGCACTGAGCCGCGAAGACCTGTTTGTGGTCGGCACCACTCCGCGTGCCGCCTTCTTGCCGGATGAACCCAGAATCTGCCTCTGCCACCAAGGGGGCCGAAAAGGGGACCGGGCCAACACGGTTCGGCACCGGGGCTGCTCAGGGTGAATGACTCATCCTGCGGGCTTGATTGCGAGAACGAGGGGACGTGGGCGGCCGGCGGCTGCGGGTTGTCGAATGCGCAGCGGGCGGCGACCGCCGTTAAGTGGACCGGTCCCCTTTGGTCCCCCCCTGTTTGCATTTTCTTCCGGTTTTGTTCTCTTTTCCGAAAAAACCAATTGTCCCGCCACGGGGTATTTCCGCATCATCCAGACGTGCATCTCCGGAAGTCTCTGGGCCTGTCACAGCAAACCGATGCAATCCACGGTTGTTGCGGTTGACATTACCGTTTCATTCCAGCGTGGCACTCCCAAGACGGTCTGGTCCGGATGGGCTTGTGAATACAGTTGCCAGTTGAATGAACGGGATGGCGCGGGTCACGCGCGGAAGCAGCCCCGTGGATTCTCTCTTTTTGGCAGCCTCAGGTTCCCCCCTGACTGTCTTGTAACCGCAGGCGGGTTCTCGTGAGTTGCTGCGAGAGATGCTTCTTTTTTTGAACAGTCAGATCGCGGCGGCCTGTTTCACGCTGTCACTGGCCACGGCGACCATTCGTCTGAAAAGGCCGAATCATGTTGCTCACGCGCTGGCTGAATCAAACGTGGAACAATCTCAAGCCCCGCCGACAGCCGTCCCCGCGCCGGCGCTCTCGCCCGCTTGCCCGTGTAGAGGCCATGGAAGTGCGCTGCCTGCTGTCGCACTCGGTGTTAACCGTGCCGGTGCATGCCGTCCAGGTCTCCGATAGCAACGGCGCGAACCAGACACCCATCACCGCTGCGGAAGTTAATGCGTGGGTGAACACCACCAATCAGATCTACGCTGGAACGGGAATCCACTTTGAATTTGACCCGAATACCGACTTCTCGTCTGTCGCCAGCACGCTGATCAACCACATCAATGGGGTGGACGAATACGACTGGTTTGCGGCCCGTGATGCGGCGAATGCCGTGGCCGCCAGCTATCCACGCGACATGGTCTTGTTCTTTCGTAATTTCGGGACCGTTAATTTCTCATCGACCGGCTATAGCTTCGTGGCTATGGGCGATTTTTATCCGACGACGGATCCCCTCAAGCCCGGTGGCAACGACAGTAATTTGGCTCATGAAGCGGGGCATTTTCTGGGGCTGCAACATACGTTTGCCACCGACAAATTGGAGACAGAATCGGATGCAGAGTCGTTCTTTGCCAGCGGCGGTAACAACCCACAGTATTTTGGCCCTTACAACCCACAGGTGTTTGATGGCGATGGACTCAGTGACACCGCTCTCGATCCATACATTACCCGCTGGAAAGACGACCCTACGAAAACCGAGCTTGGGCTGTCGGATGCGGACTTCACTCTTTATCGATTCACGCTGCCACGCAACAACGTCATGTCGTACTGGTGGAGCAACTTCCACGACAAGTCGCTGACGCCAATGCAGCGTGATGTGATGCAAGTCCATTTGAGTATCGCGAGCAAATACGCTTCTTCTGGGATGGCGAACCTCTTGGGGTCGCCGACCAGCGCTGAGATGGTCGAGCCGGATGGGATTGGCCATTTGCGGAATTATCAGAACGGCTCGATCTACTGGACACTGCACACGAAAGCCCACGAGATCCACGGCGACATTCGGGACAAGTGGGTCAGTCTCGGTGCGCAAAACGGCATCTTGGGGCATCCGATCACTGACGTAAATGACACCAATCGCGGTCAATACACACGTTTCTTCCTGGAAAAACCGGGGGCCGCGGGCGTGGGCTACTCGTCGATCTACTCCACGCCCGAGACGGGGACTCATGAGGTGCATGGCGCGATCCATGCCCAGTGGGAGAAGCTCCAGTTCGAGAACGGTCTACTGGGTTATCCCGTGAGCGACGAGTTGACGGCACCAGACGGCGTCGGTCGCATCAGCTACTTCGAGCATGGTGCCATCTACTGGTCTGCCGCGACCGGCGCAATCGTTCACCCCGACGTGGGTGATACACTGGCTGCGGCCATGGACCTGCGGCTCGGTCCCGCCTCGGGCGACAACCACTACTTCAATCGAATCGGCGACGGCATGCAGGGCCTGAAAGACGTGGACCTCTACAGGTTCATGGCTTCTGCCGGCGCAGAACTCGTGGCGGCCACTCAACTCTCCGCCCTCACTCCGTCGGAACCGTTCAAGACCGACATGGACACCAACTTGCGACTGTTTGACTCGAACGGAGTGGAACTTGCGTTTGACGACGACGCCGGCCCGGATCTTTATTCGCGGTTGACCTTCACGTTCACCCGGCCGGGAACCTATTACCTCGGCGTCTCAGGTCATCCGAATCGCAGCTACAACGCCACGATCGCAGGCAGTGGCGCCAACGGCGACGAAGGTTGGTATCAACTCAATGCCACCTTGGACAATCCTTATGAACCGGGGGACAACCTTCAAAATGTTCGTTATACGGGGGTCTTTCCCGGTCCAGACGGTTCCGACAATTTCTCCTTCACTGATCGGATCGGCAACGGCGATTATGGTGCCTTGGATGTCGATGTGTACTCCTTCTCCGCAGAGCCCAATACCCAGGTGCGGGCTCACACGTCACTCCCGTTGGGAAGCACCTCCGGCATGGATACATTCCTGCGCCTGTTTGACGCAAACGGGATCCAGTTGGCTTTCGATGACGACTTGGGGCCGCAAAACTACTCGGACCTCCGGTACGTGATTCCCAATTCCGGCGAGTATTTCATCGCCGTGTCGGGCTACCCGAACCAGACCTACGACCCGAATCGGGCTGGCTCGGGGACCGCCGGCAGTTACGGTGACTACCTATTGAACTTGACGGTGACTCCCATCGTGACGGTGGCGGTCTCGCCCGCGAGCGTGCCGGAAAACGGGACCGGGAAGCTGATCTACAGGTTCACTCGCACGGGTGCGACCGACGAGGCGCTGACGGTCAACTTCACGGTCGGCGGCTCGGCCACGTTCGGCACCGACTACGCGCAGACCGGCGCGGCGAGTTTTAACGGGACCGCCGGCACGGTGAAGTTCCTGGCCGGCGCGGCCACGGCGAGCGTGACCGTCGCCCCCATCAACGACCCGACGGTCGAACCGCCCGAAACGGTGACTCTGACACTGACCGATGCGGCCGGCTACACAGTCGGCTCGCCAAGCGCGGTGCCGGGGACGATTACCGACGACGACAAGAGCACGGTCACCCTGGCGGTCAGCCCGCTGGCCGGCGTCTTGGAGGACGGCC
>JAYTIB010000589.1:0-4135 GCA_043732205.1 Schlesneria sp.
TGGGACGCTGCCAACAGAGTTTGGTGAATCCAGCGAACTTCAGCAGGAAACGGCGATGACACCGCGCTGGCTGAGTGAGGGATCATCGCCGCAGGACGGGGACTCTTGCTCGTGCCCGACTGAAGCGAACTACTGTAGTCCCGTCGCTCCGCCGACGGGACGAGCGCAGAGATGCCACATCCATTTCAGCGCGGCAACGCTCGTTACAGCACGCGTCCCGTCGGCGGAGCGACGGGACTACAGTACTCCGTCCTACGGATGGACGAGGCGCTCCGGTTCCTTCAAGTACAACACGAGGATCGAGAGATCGGCGGGGGTGATGCCACTGATGCGACCGGCTTGAGCGAGATCCGAGGGGCGAACTCGCGTCAGTTTTTCCTTGGCTTCCCGGCGCAACTGCGGGACCGCCTGAAAATTGAAGGTCGTCGGAATGCGGATCGCCTGAATCTTGTGTTGGCGTTCGATGTCCGCCGATTGCCGGCGGATGTACCCCGCGTATTTGACTTCGATCTCGACCTGTTGAATGGCCAGCTCACTGACGCACAGTTCGCCGACGCGCCCCGACAATTCGATGAGCTTTCCCCAATCCATTTCGGGACGCCGCAACCATTCTTCGAGGCTTGATCCCTGGTGACGCAGGCGGACGATCAGATCGGTCGCCTGGACGATGTCGGCTTCGTGCGCTTGAAATCGTTCCCAGCGATCGTCGGTGACCAAGCCGATGTTTCGACCCAGGGGGGTCAGTCTTCGATCGGCGTTGTCCTGCCGCATCAGCAGACGATACTCGGAGCGCGAGGTGAACATGCGGTAGGGTTCGTCGACGCCGCGCGTCACCAGGTCGTCGATCAACACTCCGAGATAAGCCTGGCTGCGATCGATGATCAGCGGGTCACGGCTGGCAAGCTTCAGGGCGGCGTTGATTCCGGCGAGCAGCCCCTGCCCTGCCGCCTCTTCGTAGCCGGTGGTTCCGTTGATCTGGCCCGCGAAATACAGGCCGTTGACACGCTTCGTCTCCAGTGTTGGTCGCAACTGAGTTGGAGGCGCGTAGTCGTACTCGACCGCATAGCCGTAGCGCATGATCTCGGCCCGTTCCAAGCCGCGGATCGAGCGGATCATCTCGTCCTGGACATCACGCGGCAGGCTCGTCGAGATCCCGTTGCAGTAGTACTCCCAGGTGTTGCGCCCTTCGGGTTCCAGGAAGATGTGATGCGACGGCTTGTCGGCGAAGCGGACGACCTTGTCTTCGATCGATGGACAGTAGCGCGGACCGGTCGACTTGATCTGGCCGCTGTACATCGGAGCCCGATGCAGGTTCGCGCGGATCAGTTCGTGGACCGGCTCGTTGGTTTCAGTCAGCCAGCAGGGCAATTGCGTCTGAAGCAGACGGTCGGTCAGAAAGGAAAACGGCTGCGGATCGTCGTCACCCGGTTGCTCCTGGCAGACCGAGAAGTCGATCGTTCGTCCATTCAATCGGCACGGTGTTCCGGTCTTGAACCGGTTCAGTTCAAAGCCCAGTACACGCAAGCTATCGGACAGAGTGCCAGTGGTTCCGTCGCCGGCGCGGCCACCCGGCGTCTTGGCCTCGCCGGTGTGCATGATGGCTTGCAGAAAGGTTCCGGTGGTGATGACGACGGCCCCACAGCGATAGACACCGCCACCTCGGACCAGTACGCCGGTGATGCGGTATCGGGGCGAAGATTCGTCCGAGGGATCGGCCATGTCTTCGAAGATCAGTTCCTCGACGGTTTCCTGCCGCAGAGTCAGCCCCGGCTGATCTTCGATCCGGCGCTTCATTTCGAACTGATAAGCTTTCTTGTCGGCCTGCGCGCGGGGGCTGTGCATGGCGGCCCCCTTGCTGCGATTGAGCATGCGAAACTGCAGGCCGGTCGCGTCGATCACCCGGCCCATCTCGCCACCGAGCGCATCGATTTCGCGGACGATTTGTCCCTTGGCCACGCCGCCGATCGCCGGGTTGCAACTCATCTGCCCCACGGTATCGCAGTTCATGGTCAGCAGAACGGTGCGGGCTCCGAGGCGGGCGGCGGCCAACGCGGCTTCGCAACCGGCGTGTCCGGCCCCGATCACGGCAACATCAAATTCGTAGAAGCTGGTCATGGCGGTAAGGTAACAGATGGGAGACGGGCCATGAAGGACGAGGACTCGAACGACACAACCCCAAATGGTGGGAGGGAGCGATGTCGCGAATCGCAGGACGGGTCTCTTCGCCGAACTGTCTAACCGCTGCCCGTAGCGGGCTGAATTGCGTTCTACCGACCACACGTACTGTCGACGCAGGCGTTCCCGCACTGGCCGCAGACGGTCTCGACGATGCATTTGTAGCCCGGCTGTTCGACGGTCGTCGTGATCTTTTTCAGCTTCTTCTTGGTGACGATTCGGCCGCAGGTGGGAACTGGAACAATCTCGCAGCGCTGGGAGTTCGCGCACGCCGGGTCGGTCACCAGACGTTCTTCGTGGCGGCTCTTGCCCGGCAGGCAGACCTCTTCGCATTCCACAACGTACTTGGTCTCGGTGATCTTCTTCACGTCGGGCACGATGCGGCAAACTTTTTTCATCTGGCTGCAGCCACAGTGCGGGCAGCCGTGTGAGAACAACCCGGCCTGGCAGGGGATCACAACAGCGAGGCCCAACGACAGCGTGAGCAGGAAGTATTTCATCATGGTTTCTCGTGAGAAAGTTGGCTTGGCCGCGGACTCTGTTTGGAGACTCAATGCCCCCACTTTGGAATGCGATGAATCTCTCTCGAACGTGTTGGTTCAGTAGTCCACTTGGACGCGGCTCACGAAGAGATCGGCCGTGCTGAAGCCCTTGGCCGTGTTGTCCAACATGGCATGAATCCAGTTGAATTGGACTTTTGTATGCGCGTTCAGAAACCACGTGAGACCCACGGTCGAATCATTCAAGAGGCCGTTTCCAGCCTTGCTGGTCCCCGTGAATGTATTGGTCGCGCTGTTGTAATAGTGGCCGTCGAGGCTGGCCGGGTTGGTGAGATCGACATACGACCAGCGCGCTGCAAGTGCCCAGGCACCCCAGCCACGAACGCCATCTCCCTTCAGCGGAATGAAGTCGGCAAACGGGACCGGATTCTTGAGTGCGGCGAGCGTCTTGTCGTAGGCCCGATGTTCGCCCGTGAGACGCCACACGACCTCCGCATAGCCGCCGTGGTAGAAGACCGGACCGACGGCACTGTTGACCACCGTGGCCATCCACTCGGCTTGAGCACTCACCGGGCCGTGCTGATAAACCGTTTCCACACCGAACAGGTTGAAGTTGTTGGCCTCATAACGTCCGGTGTCGGCAAACAGCGGTGTGGCATTCACGGAGCTGCCAAAGCTGGACCCCAATTCCGAGTAGCCGAGAGGACCAAACTCGGGAGTCACGCGGGCCTGATAGAACGGTCTCGGGCTACCGGCGTTGCCTGCGGTGCCGCTACCCACGGCGTCGTTCGCCCCGAGCTGGCTATAGTCGTAGCCGGCTCCGATATGCCACAAGTAGCGGTCTCCGGCGAATTCGTCGTAATGCAGCAAGTGCGTGACGCGCGTCGAGAACGAGTAGCCGCCGATGTCCCCAAAGTCGGTGCCGAACCGGGAGTCTCCCAAGGGGGCGTTGTTAAACCCGCCGGTGCGGAAGAGGCTGTAGGCCCAGTGGGTCCGTTCATCCTCGGTCGCGTTGGAAGCCATGATGCCCGTGCGTCGGAACGGCACGAAGGCGAGAAAGGGCAACGACCGTTCGAGGAACGGCAGGTTGCGGAACCCGCTCATGGCATCGACGCTGAAGGGTTGCAGGAAGTGACCAGCCCGTACCGTGCCGAAGAATGGCAGGTTTCCCTGTTCGACATAGTTGTCGAAAAAGCTGGGACGTCCCGCCGTGGCAAAATCGACTTCGAGCTGATAGTTCGTGAACTCGGCCACCTTGCCATTGACCGCGAAGCGGGCGCGACGAAATCCCGTACCATCCTGCGCGTCGCCGACCGTGGCGATGTTATTGGCATCCTGCGCGTAATATGCCGTATCAAGCTGCAGGAATCCGGTCGTCTTGAATGTGGGGAACTCGCCGGCCTTCTTCGCATCCGCCTCGTCGCGTTTTTTGAGTTGCTTCTCGACATCGGCCAGACGCT
>JAYTIB010000590.1:0-10571 GCA_043732205.1 Schlesneria sp.
GTGGGCATCGCCCCGCGTGTTTTGAGCGTGAACCACCGCTCACGCGCGGGGCGATGCCCACGCGGTTAAACGACTCACCTTCGGCCGCGTGAGGTAGAATCGACCGGACAGACAATCGTCAGTAAAGCGGCGCTCATGCTATCGCCGATGCCGTCGACATCCAACCGGCCAGCCGGCGACACGAAAAAAGCCCGGCTGTGGTGCCGGGCTTTTGACGTCTGCGTTCTGCGAGTCGCGGGTCTCAGAGACCCGTCTTTTGACGTCGCAGCTTTCGTCGCTTGATTTTCCACCGACGATCGCGTTTCTGCTTGGTTGTGAACTTCACTTTCATGACAACACCGTTTCCGTCCAGATTCAGGTCAGTTGGCCGCACGGCGGGTCGGCGGCCGGAAGATTGAGTGGCAGACGATAGCAGACACGCGGGCCTCGGAGAAGTCAGCCAGCCCCGTTTGTAGCCTCAGGGCCGACTTTTCAGGAGTTGTGTCAGCCGCAGTTGTGTCTTGATGGTTGGAATCGTGGTTCTTGGGACGCAGCCGCGTCACCGGGAAAATCGTCGGTCACGCCCCAGGCGGTTTTCGCCGGCTGATCAGCGTCGGCCACGTTGGCTGTTGCGATGACGATGAGGAAGACAATGACGAAATGGACTGGTCGCATCATGTTGAAATCTCCTTGCGAGGCCGGCAATGTCCCAACTGAGCCGAATGCGTCCCAGATGATGCCTTCACGAGTCCGCAACGTAAACTCACAAAGTCTTTGCCGCGGGTGTCCGCGGTTGTGGACGGCCCGCGAATCGTCTCGGTATACTCCCGACCGTCCGTGTTCAACCCGTCGCAGTTCCCGGTTCAGTCCCGTCCTCTTGTGGAAACCGAGGTGAAGCCATGGCTCTTTATGAAATTGAGACGAACGCACACATCATGATCGCTTGGGCCGACAGCCAGGCCGCGGCCGAAGCGATCACTCGCGAAAACTATCCCGAAGAGGAAGTGAAGCGAGTCGCCAAACGCCCGCGCGATGTCTGGGTGATCTCCAAGCGAATGCTCGGTATTGAAGGGGCCGTCAAGCCGTGTGACAAAGCCCGCGATTGCCTCAGCCGCGCCCGCGGCGACAAATTGCACGCGATTCGACTCTACATGCAGGACACCGGCGCCGACCTGCACGAAGCCCAGCGGGCCGTCGAAACGAACATGTCGCTCGGCTGGTAGCCTGCTTAGGGTCGGCGCATCAGTAACTGCCGTAGCACGGACGCCTCGTCCGTGCGTCCCTTTCGAGCGATGACTGGGATTGGGACGCACGGACGAGGCGTCCGTGCTACGACGGATTCTCACCGAATCCCGATAGTTTTCGATGCGCCGGTCCTTACTCGCCGCGAAGAGCGCCGCGTTGCTCGCGGGACGGATTCGCAATCCGCCGGGATGCGTCCGCGATTCATCGTCTGAAGGGACTTCACCACGCTCGCCGGATCACCACGACCGGCGAGCGTGTCACTTTGTG
This sequence comes from Schlesneria sp., assembly GCA_043732205.1. GTDB lineage: Bacteria > Planctomycetota > Planctomycetia > Planctomycetales > Planctomycetaceae > Schlesneria. The sequence goes on from JAYTIB010000590.1 coordinate 1,492, forward strand.
GTCGACGCCCTCGCCACTCACCGCTGCGGACAGGCGCGTCGTAACGATGGTCGCCGTGGATGTCCGGCGGCGGAACTCGCCAAGTCTTCACTCGCACGGACTTCTCCGGCAGTGTCGCGTGTGCTACCCTGTTGCCCCGCCTGCCCGGATCACCCCAGGCTTGCCCGCTGTGTCTGTCAGTTCGCCTGCCTGTGATTTCGCCCCCGCGACTCAACACCATTCCCGGCCGGTCTGCCAGTCTGTCCAGTTACGTTGACCGAGTTGGCTTCCCGTTGCGGGAAGACCGCTCACCGAGTTTTTTGAGATCGCCCGCTGAAGTTCCGGACCTCTTGCTGCCAGGTGGCATCGGGAAAGATCGTCTGGCCTCGGCCGCGCGGAGAGCACCATGCGACGGTTTGACATTCGAAACATTGCGATCATCGCCCACGTTGACCACGGCAAGACCACGCTGGTCGATTGCCTGCTGAAATCGAGCGGCCAGTTCCGCGAGTCGCAATTGCAGGGGGAGTGCATCCTCGATTCCAACGATCTGGAGCGGGAACGCGGCATCACGATCCTGGCCAAGAACATCGCCCTGATGTACGGCGAGATCAAGATCAACATCATCGACACCCCCGGTCACGCCGACTTCGGGGGCGAAGTGGAGCGCGTGCTGCGCATGGCCGACGGTGCCCTGGTGCTCGTCGATGCCTTTGAAGGCCCGCGACCGCAGACCCGTTTCGTGCTGAAGAAGGCGCTGGAGGTGGGGCTGCAGCCCATCGTCGTCGTCAACAAGATCGACCGGCCGGACGCGCGTCCGCAGGAAGTCCTCTCGGAAACGTTTGACCTGTTCGTCGAATTGGGTGCCGGCGACAAGGTGCTGGACTTCCCCTATGTGTTCGCGAGCGGCCGCGCCGGTTACGCCACCCACGATCCGGAAAAGCCGGGCGACTCCATCAAGCCGCTGCTGGACATGATCATCCGCCATGTGCCGGGGCCGCTGACCAATCCGACCGGTCCGTTTCAGATGATGGTGACGTCGCTGTCCTACTCGGAATTCGTGGGACGGATCGCGACGGGCCGCATCGTCAGTGGCAGCATCAAGCCGCTTCAAAAAGTCGTGCTGATGAAGGCCGACGGCAAGAATGTGCCGGGGCAGGTCGTCAACGTCGAAGTCTTCGACAAGCTCGGCCGGACCGCGGTTGCCGAGGGCACCGCCGGCGATATCGTGGCACTCACCGGCTTGGAAAAGCCGGAAATCGGCGACACGGTGGCCGATCCGCTGAACCCGATCGCGCTGGAACGAATCTGCGTCGACGAACCGACGATCTCGATGTTGTTCACGATCAATTCGTCGCCGTTCGCCGGTCAGCCGGGAGGCGGAAAGTATCTGACGACTCGCCACATCCGCGCACGCCTGATGCGCGAGCTCGAATCCAACGTGGCGCTGCGCGTGGAAGAGTCGGGCGAATCCTTCAAGGTCTCGGGCCGCGGCGTGTTGCATCTGGCGGTGCTGATCGAAATGATGCGGCGCGAAGGTTACGAGTTGTCCGTCGGCAAGCCGACCGTCATCCGCAAGATGATCGACGGCAAGATGTGTGAGCCGTTCGAACTTCTGGAAGTCGACGTTCCGACCGGCGAAGTCGGGCCGGTCATGGAGCTCGCCGGCAACCGGCGCGGCGAAGTGACCGAGATGACCGCCAACTCGGTCGGCTTCACCCACCTCGAATTCTCGATTCCCGCCCGCGGACTGATCGGCATCCGCACGCGGATGCTGAACGCGACGCGCGGCGAGGCGATCATTCACCACCGCTTCGACTGCTACAAGCCGATCGAAGGGGAAGTCCCCCACCGTCAGAACGGCGTGCTGGTTTCGCAAGAATTGGGACGCGCGGTCCCGTTCGCCCTGTTCAAGCTGCAGGACGGCAAGGACTTCTTCGTCGGTCCGGGTGATGACGTCTACGAGGGCATGATCGTCGGCGAGAATTCCCGCGACACCGACATGGTTATCAACCCGATCCGGGAAAAGAAGCTGAGCAACATGCGGTCCACCGGCACCGACGAAAACGTGATCCTGAAGCCGCCGCGCCGGATGTCGCTGGAAATGGCGCTGGAGTACATCGAAGACGACGAGTACGTCGAAGTCACGCCGCAAATCATCCGCCTGCGAAAGATCAAGCTGACCGAACAGGAACGCAAACGCAGTGTGCGCGCGGAAGCCACGGTGTGATGCCGCCGGACTTGTAGGACGGGTTTTCAACCCGTCCGTGACACAAGTCACCGAAGCGACGCTGTCCCATGACCCCCGTTTGGAAACGAAATCGCATCTCGTGTCTGACGGGCGGATCCCATGCAGAAGAAATCGACCACCGAGGAAGCTCGCCGGTATTGGCTCTTCAAGTCCGAGCCGTCGGCGTTTGGGATCGACACGCTGGCAAAATCGCCGCGGAAAACGGCCGCGTGGGATGGCGTGCGAAACTATCAGGCCCGCAACTACCTGCGGGACCAGGTCCGCGTCGGAGATCTGGTACTGTTCTATCACAGCCGTGAGGAACCGCTGGGGATCTTCGGCACGATGGAAGTCGTGCGGGCCGGCTACCCCGACCACACCGCGTTCGACCCGGACAGCAAGCACCACGATCCCGGCAGCAACCCCGACCAGCCACGATGGTTCATGGTCGATGTGAAACTGATCCGCAAGTTCGAGGCACCGATCACCCGCGACCGGCTGAATCACGATCCAATCACAGCCGGAATGCTGGTCATGAAGCGTGGCATGCGGCTGTCGATCCAACCGGTGACCGAAGCCGAATGGCTGGCGGTGCTGACGTTGTCCGCCAACGGGAGCAAATAGATTCCCCCGGCTCTGGTGCCACCGACTTGACCGCTCATTCGCGCTCCCATTGATGCGCGCGGAAATCGATTTGGACCGCGCGAATCAAGGGGAGCGCGAATGGGGAGGGTGGTCGAACAGGGGGGGGCGAACGTGGCGACCCAAGAGTTGAGTGGCGGCAATGCACTACCGCCCGATCAACTGCTTCCACAGCGGCTTGCTGGCTCCCATCGCCGCGCCGACGATCAAACCGCCCGCGTGAGCCCAGTTGGCGATGTTGGGAATCAACCCCGAAAAGCAGAGGACATACCAGCCCAGCATGTAGGTGATTGTGGTGGGGTGAAGCCAGAAACCACTCTCCGGATCAAGGCGGCCCCGCACCCAGATGTAACCGAACAATCCGTAATTCACACCGGACATGCCGCCGAACCCAGTGCCGGACATCGCGAACTGCGCCGCATTCGAAAGCACGGCGATGACCAACACCATTCCGGAAAACTTCGGTGTCCCCAGGCGGTATTCCGCCAGCAGTCCGAGATCGCGAAGGGCGATGAGATTGAACAGGAAATGTAGGATTCGTGTGTGCAGGAAGATCGGTGAGACCAGCCTCCAGACCTCGCCCGACCAAATGGCGCTCAATGTGCCGTCGTTTGAGAACAACATCCGCAGAGTAAACTCTTCATGCTTGGCGGGTTCCAGGCCCGTCAGCACTGCCACGATCATCATCAGGGCCATCATGCCGAAGGTGGCGGGGCCGTGTTCGATGGTCGGCTTGGTCCAGCGGTCACGCAGGTCGATCGTGCGCCGTCTTGTGGCGACGGCCTGCTGAATTCGCGCCTCGACAACGGCGGCGGCTTTGCGTGTGGCGTTTCGGTAACGTTCGTGATCGGGCTCGTTTCGAAACTGCGCCAACTCCTCCTTCGCCTGGGCCACGCGGTCCTCCTCGTGAACCCAGACCAGATGGCCCGAGCTGCCGGTATCGACCGAACACGAAATCCCCAGGGAGACCAGGTACGCCGCAAACCGTTCGACTTGTTCGCGGCCTTCAATCGATCCAATCTGTCGCACGTTGAATTTCCTTGGAGGGCATCGCCCAGTCTCGCCGATGGCAGAGCGTTGTCGTTATACCTCACGCGGTCCGAATTGCGTTGTTTACCGTTCGAGCCGCGCCCGTCAGGAAGCGGATTCCAGAGACCGCTTCCTGACGGGCGCGGCTCTGTCAAACATCTCACTCATGACCGCGTGGGGTATGGATCGGATTACTCACCACGGAAAACCCAGCGCGCCTTCACTTCGTTCCGCCGCAACCAAAGTGAATGGAGAAAGGCGTGAGCCCCGTGTGTAGATTGAGGCGGGTTGCAAACTTCTCAGTCTGCTTTACAGGACTCACGCCAGGCACACATTTCTCCAGCGGATCGTCCGAATTTCCCGGCGGCAGCGCCGGCAGGTCTTTGGCATCGATCCGCAGCACCGCCAGAGCGTGGGATCGTTCGGTCGCCTCAATGGCGGTGACGTCAAACTTTCGTCCGTCCTGCAATTCAACACTGATCGGACGCGCCTCGCCGATGACATGCAGGTTGGTGGCAATCAGTCCGTTGGGGTCGATGATGAATCCCGAGCCCAATCCTTGTCGCTCGCCATCGCGTCCGCGAAACGTCACCACGACGACCGACTTCTTGACGATCACCGCCAATTGCGGAACGGTCTTGTCCATCCCTGCATCGGAGTTGACCGGTGCCAACGCATCCGCGGGCTTCTCGGCCGGTTGGTCCTGACCGAAGGAGCCAGCCGCAACGAACAGAAGAGCGATCGAGATCAGTCCGCAAATCGGGTGGCGCATGCGTGGTTCCTCGACGGGCACTCGGGGGGCAGGAACAACATTTGTCCGGTGCCTGACCCCTTGTTGTGGAATTGCGGTTCTGCACCCGCACATGGGGCGAACTCGATTGGCCGGACACAACCGCAGCCGATTCTATGTTCAGGGGTGAAGATCGTCCAACCGGTTGGGCGGCGAATGCCGGAATCTGGTGAAGCGAGCCACTGTTCTCGATCGCCCTTTAACTCGCCCGTCAGCGACGCGATTGTTCCGACGGCGCGGGCCGCGTACGATCCGGCACCTGAATCGGCCCGTCAACTTTCCGTGTGTCAACGCGCCCGCCGGTGTTTGTTGTTCAGTCATGAGGTCATCGTTCCATGCTTTCGATCCGCGAGGGTTTCGTGTTCGTGATTGGTCTGGTCGTGATCGGTTCGCCGCCAAACCGGGCTGATGCGGTTCCCGCCGATGTGCGGGTGATGAGTTTCAACATCCGTTACGGCACCGCGGGCGATGGCGAAAATCACTGGGATCGCCGCCGGGAGTTTCTGGTGGAGACGGTGCGGGCCTTCGATCCCGACCTGCTGGGGACTCAGGAGACGCTCGGGTTTCAACGCGATTATCTCGCCGCCAAGCTGCCGGAGTACGATCACCTCGGTGTCGGCCGCGACGATGGTCGCGATCGCGGTGAGATGATGGCGCTGTACTACAAACGGGACCGCTTCGAAAAGCTGGACGGCGGCCATTTCTGGCTGAGTGAGACGCCGGACAAGATCGGCAGCAAGAGTTGGGACAGTGCGCTGCCGCGGATGGTGACGTGGGTCAAGCTGCGCGACCGCCGTCACGCCGATGCGCCGCCGCTCGTGTTCTTCAACACGCATTTCGATCACATGGGAACCACCGCGCGGCTGGAGTCGGCGCGGCTGCTGCGCCGGCAGATCTCCAAGCTGGCCAATGACAACCCCGTCATCGTGACCGGCGACTTCAATTGCGATGACGGCAGCCCGCCGTATCAGGCGTTGTTCAGTCCGGTCGACGATCAGCCGTCGCCGGTCGTCGACAGCTTCCGCGCGAATAACCCCGACCGGAAACCCGGCGAGGGGACGTTCTCCGGTTTCAAGGCGGATGCCATTGGCGGAGCGCGGATCGACTGGATCGGCGTGTCGCGCGACTGGCAGATCCGGTCGGCCGCGATCGATCGCACCGCGCGGGATGGACGGACGCCGTCGGATCATTTTCCGATCACAGTCATCCTGCGTCGCCAGCCGGCGAATGTTTCGGCGGTGAAACCAGCCGCGGTGGACGAAGCCGTGTTTGGCGGCGATTACGACGTCCGGTCGCATCTGAACATCTCCTACCGCGAAGGCTTGGACGCGGACCGACGCAAGCACCAGTTGGACCTGTTCGTCCCCCAGGGAGCGGGCGAATTCCCGGTGCTCTTCTTTGTTCACGGAGGAGCGTGGACCACGGGGGATCGCAAACTGTACGGACTGATCGGCAGGGTGTTTGCCCGGAATGGAATCGGCACGGTGGTCACCAGCTACCGCCTCTCGCCGGGGGTGCGGCATCCGGCACACATTGAGGACGTGGCGGCGGCGTTCGCTTGGACGCACATGCACATCGCCGAATACGGCGGCCGGCCGGATCGCATCTTTGTCTCGGGCCAATCTGCGGGCGGCCACCTGGCCGCGCTGCTCTGCACCGATGAAAAGTATCTGTCCGCACACGGTCTGACGCTGAAGAACATCCGCGGCGCGCTGCCGATCAGCGGCATCTATTCGTTCCGTTCCGGTGAATTGCCGTTTGTGATCGGCAGGGGCCCGGAAGCGGCCGAGAGCGCGTCACCGCAGAACCACGTCTCGGGCGACGAACCGCCGTTTCTGATTCTGTATGCCGCCAGTGACATCCCGCGCTGCGCGGAGATGTCCAGCCGTCTGTGCGAGTCGCTGAAAACCAACGGCATCCAAGCCGAAAGCCGCGAAATCCCGAACCGCAATCATCTGACGATCATCTTCCAACCGATGCTGGGCGACCGCGACACGACCGTTCAGGCCATGCTGAAATTCATCGCCCGGCATTCCGAGTTACCACTGAAGCCGCGACAGACCGAGTCGGCTTCGCACTCGACCAACGAGTGACGCGACGGTCAAAGCAACGGTAGCCCCGCCAACCCCGCTCAGCCTACACGCCGTTCAAATACGAAGGCTGCCCCTCTTCACAATCGACCTTTTGCAGATCGATTCCGCGCAGATGGGAACTTGCCATTCACCTATTTCGCGTCATCGCGCAGCGGCTTCTTGGCCTTGAACAGCTTGACGTGGGCGGCGAAGTCCTCGTTGTCCGGGTCGATTTCGGCGGCATTGGCAGCCCATTTGACGGCCGACTTGAAATCACCCGCCTCGGCACAGGCCGCCGCCAGCGTGTCCAAGAATTCTTCGTTCTTGAAGCTGGTCGCTTCGCAAACGCGGGTGGCTTCGGCAACCGCCTGTTTGCCGTCGCGGTACTTGGCGTTGGAGCACGTCGCGCGGAACCAGGCCAGATCGTTGGCGGCCAGCAAGTCTTTCGGGGCCAGTTTGACGGCGGCGGTGAAGTCGGCCAGCGCCTTGTCGAAGTCACCCGTCTCGGCGTACAGGTTGCCGCGACTGTAGACGGCCGGTGCGAACTTGGGATCGAGCTTGATGGCGGCGTTCAGATCGGCCAGTGCCTTGTCTTTCTGGTCCTTGATCAGGTGCGTGGTCGACCGGACATACAGCGCGTACGGCTCCTTCTTGTGAGCCTCGCAGTATTTCTCGGCTTCCATCGGGGTCATCATCTGCTTGCGTTCGACCCAGCCCCAGCCGTGAGTGGTGTTCACCTCCAGCTTCGTCCCCTTCACCTGCCGGGCGAAACAGGGGGGCATGATCTCCAGGGCCGTCGCGGTGGTCTTCGGGTCGATCGTGATCACGGCATCCGGCTTGGCAAACAGGGGATGTTCGAGAATGGAATCGTCGGCCGACGAAACCGCGGCCACCGCAACGCAAATTCCCATCCATCCTGCACGCAGCAATCGATTCATGACATGTCCTTCTATCCGACCCCGGTCTCCGCACCCTCGTCGAGTGATCGGCTGAGTTTTCCCGAAAACCGGCCAGCGCGTCAACCTCCTTCCTCGCGTGAGAATTGCTTCAGCACGAGAGATTCGTTTAACCCTGAGCCAACGGCGAAGGCATGGGATGCCAGAACTCTCAATCACTCTTCAACGACGCGGATCGTCGGGTGGGAAGCGTTGGCACCCCTCGCCTTCGCCGTTGGCTCAGGGTTAAACGAGGAGGCTTGACGTTTCCGACAAAAGTCGATGTAGCGTGGGCTTCAGCCCACGTTTCCCGGGAAATAACGCATCCGTGTGGGCTAAAGCCCACACTACGGAGACTTTTGTCGGAAACGTCAGGCTTGTGTTAATTTGGCCAAGCGGCGGGTGTCTTTAGTTTTCCCGCGTGGCTTCTACAATGTCGCCCACGCAAAAGCATTCCCGTCCCCCAGTGGGACGATTCCGTCACGTGGTCAGGAGCCAGGCAGCGTCCATGAGCGAACAGTACATCTTCACGATGGAGGATTTGAGGAAGTTTCACGACAAGAAAGAGATCCTGAAGGGGGTCTGGTTGTCATTTTATCCCGGGGCCAAGATCGGGGTGCTCGGGCCCAACGGCGCGGGGAAGTCGACGCTGCTGAAAATCATGGCCGGGCAGGACAAGGACTTCATGGGGACCGCGCGGCTGACGGCCGGCTTCGATTGCCTCTACGTGCCGCAGGAACCGCAGCTCGATCCCACCCACACGGTGATGGATGAGCTCAACGACGCGATCGCCTCGAAGCGGGCGCTGCTCGCGCGGTATGACGAAATCAACAACAAGTTCGGCGAAGAGATGTCGCCGGAAGCGATGGACAAGCTGATCGAAGAGCAGGGCAAAGTTCAGGAGCAGATCGACCACCAGAACCTGTGGGATCTGGACCGCGAACTCGAAATCGCCGCCGACGCGATGCGGTTGCCGCCGCTGGATTCTTCAATCGGTCCGCTGTCCGGCGGTGAGAAGCGCCGCGTCGCACTCTGCAAGGCGCTGATGCAACAGCCCGACATGCTGCTGCTCGACGAACCGACCAACCATCTCGATGCGGAGTCGGTCGCGTGGCTCGAACGGCATCTGCACGACTACAAGGGAACCGTCGTCGCCGTCACGCACGATCGGTACTTTCTCGACAACAGTTGCCAGTGGATCTTGGAACTGGATCAGGGCCGCGGGATTCCGTGGGAGGGGAATTACTCCTCCTGGCTGGAACAAAAACAGGAACGGGTCCGCAAGGAAGAGAAATCGGTCTCACTGCGTCAGAAGACCCTGGAACGCGAACTGGAATGGGTCCGCAGTTCACCGAAGGCGCGGCAGGCCAAGAGCAAGGCCCGCTTGCAGGCGTATGAAAAGC
>JAYTIB010000591.1:0-10551 GCA_043732205.1 Schlesneria sp.
ACCAGATTCGATATGGATTGGCGACCCGGAACGGTGGTGAAGTCCTCGGCGAATTCTAAACCGCCTCGATCGTGATTCCGCGTAGCCTGTCCTCCATCCGCGACCGTTGGTTGCGGATGGAGTCTTTTTTTGTGCCGATTGAAATCCAAGTGAGCGGGGGCACCCGATGAATCCGGTGAGTCGTTGGCTGGTGGGGCTCGGCCTGATTGTCGTTACGATGGGCTGTCGGGAGCGAACCGAGCCGGTCCCCGGCACCACTCCTAAGGACACATCGAAGTCGCCGCAGAAATTTGAATTCCAGTATCGCCCCGATGACCGTGTTCCAAAACAAGAACTCGGACGTCCCGTGAAGTGCCCACAATTCGCGGATGTGTCGATCGACACCGGCATTGATTACGTCTATCGGAATGGTGCCGATGAACGTATTTTGATGGTCGAATCCGTCGGTGCCGGCTGTGGCTGGATCGATTACGATCGCGATTCAAAATGGGAACTCTATTTCCCGCAGGGAGGAAATCCCACGGATGCGAATCGTCCGTCGGACCGGCTGTTCCGCAATGTGGACGGAGCGTTTGTGGATGTCTCCGGAGCCGCGGGAATCGACGAACGAGAATACAGCCAGGGAGTGGCCATCGGCGATTTCAACAACGACGGATTCGACGACATTTTCGTGACCAATATCCAGGGGGTGCCCGACGCTCTCTTCGAAAATCTCGGGGATGGAACGTTCCGCAACATCGCCCGGCAAACCGGAGTCACCGATTTGCTCTGGAGCACCAGCGCGGCCTGGGCGGATCTGGATCGGGATGGCGATCTCGATTTGTACGTCTGCAACTATGGCGAGTACGACGTTTACGCCCCGATCCCCTGCCTGAAGGATGGAAAACCGGCGACCTGCCATCCACGCGACGTCAAGGATGTCCCGGATCAATGTTACGAAAATCTGGGCGACGGCACGTTTCGTCCCATTGCTCGTGAGGCGGGACTGTACGGGCCGCTGAATCGAGCCTTGGGAGTCATCATCACCGACCTCGACAACGATGGCTGGCCGGATATTTACGTGGCGAACGATACGACGGCGAATTTTCTGTTCATCAATCGGCAGAATTTGAAATTCGTTGAATCCGCATTTCGATTGGGCGGCGCATTTGACGCGCGAGGCGCAGCACACGCGAGCATGGGGGTGGCCGTGGGAGATTACGATCACGACGGGTCTCTCGATCTCTACATCACCGGCTTCTCGGGCGAGTACAACACCTTGTACCGCAACCGCGGGGATCAGGGCTTCGAAGACGTGACGGGGCAGACGGGAGCCGTCGCCATGACCCAGCCGAAACTGGGCTGGGGTGTCGTAATGTCGGATTTCAATCAGGACGGTCAGCCGGAGATCCTCACAGCCAATGGACACGTTGGCCGCGATGTGGCCGATGGCGAAGGGTACGAGATGACTGCCCAGCTCCTCAGCTTCAACGGCGTCAAATGGCACGATTGCACGTCGAAGGCTGGTCCCTACTTCGAGCGAAAGCTGCTCGGACGCGGAGTGGCCACGGCGGACTACGATGACGATGGAGACCTCGACGTCGCGATCGTTCACCAGAACACGCCGTCCGCATTGTTGCGCAACGACTCCGAACGGGGACACTGGCTAAAGCTGATGTTTGTCGGCCGCAGCAGCAATCGACGCGGAATCGGAGTCCGGGTGACGGTCGAGTCCGGTGATCGAAGGTTGATGCAGGAACTGGCTGGCGGAACGAGTTTCGCTTCATCAATGCAGCCCACCTTGATCTTCGGTCTCGGTGAATCGAAGGAGCCCGTGCGCGTCGAGGTCCGCTGGCCAAGCGGACGAACGCAGCACTTGGAGGGGATCACTCCGGATCAATCGCTGGTCTTGATCGAGCCTGCGGAATAGCATCGCCAAGCGGAGATTCAAACAACCGCCTCGGACCAAGCGCATGCGATCTGGAATCAAATCAAACGCACCGAAGAGTCGTCCGGCTGAGTCATCGCGACTTTCGTCGGCCAGGCTTCGTCGGCAACCCGTTGTCGTCATGGCGCTGACGTTGCTATGCGTGTGGCTGGCCGGATGCGGCGATCGCGCGGAACCACAGAGCATTCCGCCGGTCGCTTCAAAACAGCAATCGCCTCCCGAGAGTCCAATCAGTCGCCCCGCGAAGCCGCGTTCGGACTACGTGGGAAGCAAGGTTTGTGCAGCGTGCCACGAAGAGATCTCGAACACGTTCGCTGCGCATCCGATGGCGCGTTCTCTTGGCGAAGTCAACGCGGTCTCGGCTGTTGAGAACTACACCGACCGTACGGAATTCGCTCCGCCCGGAAATCGCCAGTACCGCGTGGAGCGGACGCCCGACGGCGTGTTTCATCACGAAATCAGGAAAGGTGCGAACGGGGAAGTTCTGTACGACCAGAGCGTGCCGGTTCAGTTTGCCGTCGGATCGGGGATTCGCGGCCGGTCGTATCTGACAAATCGCGATGGATTTCTGTTCATGTCGCCGATCGGGTGGTATTCGGAGGGGAAACGATGGGATCTGTCGCCCGGATACCGTCCCGAGTCGCACCAGCGGTTTGATCGGCAGGTTTCGGATGGCTGCCTGGCGTGTCATGCGGGAAGAATGAATACCGTTGAAGGACAGTCGGACGCTTACGATTTCAAACGCCCATTCCTGGAAGAAGCGATTGGTTGTGAGCGTTGTCATGGCCCCGGAGGATCGCACGTCGCGCGACATCAAATCGAGGGAGATCTGAACCTGCTGGACCACATCGTCAATCCGGCGAAGCTCGATGCGGTGCGACAGGAGGCCGTCTGCAACCAGTGCCATCTGCAGGGATCGCGGCGAGTCACGCGCTATGGTCGCACCGAATTTGACTTTCGCCCCGGTGACCGCCTGACGGACATTTGGGTGGTCAACCTGGGGAACGAGAAGCAGGGCCGCGACGGTGATTTTCCAGCCGTGACGCAGGCTCAGCAAATGCACGAGAGTGCCTGTTACCAAAAGAGTCAACGAATGGTCTGCACCACATGCCACGATCCTCATCGAAGCATCGCGGTCGAAGATCGGCCGGCATTCTATGGCGACCGTTGTGCCGAGTGTCACGGACAATCGTCTCCCCTCTGTGCCGTGATCCCCGAACAGCGGGATTCCAAATCGTGCATCGATTGCCACATGCCCCGGCTGGCGGCCACGGATGTGCCACACACATCGCAGACCGATCACCGCATTCCGCGAAGTCCGTCGCCGAGACCCTCCTCCAAGCCCCGTGCCGATGTTTTGATCTATGACGAAGGGTCGCCCCCACTACCCACTTGGGAGGCGGATCGGGCACGGGGAATCCTCTTGTCGGAATTGGCGAAGCGGCGTTCCGACCGCCAATTGTCCGCACAAGCGCTGGCGTTATTGAAACCGCTGGCGAGTCGATTGCCGGATGACCTGGCGCTCTTCCAGGCGATGGGGGCTGCCCACCTGCAAGCCGAACACAACGCCGCAGCACTCAAGTGCTGGGATCAGGCGCTGGGATTGGCACCCAAGAATCCGCAAGTCCTGGAATCGCTCGCCCTGTTTCATCATCACGCGGGGAATCTGCAGCAGGCCCGCACGTATTACGAGCGTTTGATTGAGTCCAACCGCTGGCGCGCCGAGTTTTACGGACGATACGCCCATGTCCTGGGACAGCTCGGTGAGACAGAGCTTGGAATCAAGGCCGCCCACAAATGCCTGGAGTTGAATCCGACAATGACGCACGTCCACCTCTGGCTGGCCGAAGTCTACCAGCGAACCGGCCAGCCAGAACTGAGCGAGCGTCACCGCGATCTCTATCGCCAGCAGGAATGACGACCGCGGACAAACACGACGGCTCGCTAATCTACTTGCATCACCTGGGACGACAGTTTCGCTGGCATTCCGCCAACCCCAGACCCCATCAGCCGCGTTCGCGCAGGATCTCGCTTTTGACCTGCTTCAACTGGCGCAGCGCGTTGAAGTCTTTGGAATCCAGCAGGACTCGAACCTGCAGATCACGTAACTGTTTTCGCAGGCTCTCCAGCCTGGCATCCCGTTGCAGCAGCCGTTGTGTCTCGACGCGATTCCCGGTCAGCGCCTGGGCCGTCGCGAAGGCGATGCGGCCATCATGATGGTTCTCGACCGTTTCCGGAGTCTGAATAAACAGAGAGACGGCCACCTGATACTCGCCCCGTTCGAGCGCGACGTGTCCGCGTTCTTCCCACGCGGTTGCGGCTGTGGGAACTCGTTCCAGGACTGCATTCGCCGCGTCCCACCGGGCCAGATGCCGCAGGCAGCGTGCCGCGCCAGTTCGTGCAATCAGTGACGTGGGAGCGTCGTGCAGGATGACCAGGTAATGCCGTAACGCCTCGTTCGGAAGACGCGCGTCGAGCAGCAGTTCTCCGAGGGCCGCGTGAGCCAGTTCGTGAAGCGGACAGATTGTGACGACGGACTCGAGCAGAGCCCGCGATTCATTCAGGTCTCCCTTCATGCGCGCGGCGACGGCCCGGAAGTAATTCGCATCGGCACGATTGCCGCCGGAATCCCAGGCTCCCAGAATCCGCTCGGCTTGCGGCAAATCCTGTTGCGCGAGAAACCCGCACGTGAACGCCTGGGCAACATCGTTGGATTCCGCACCAGCGGCCATCAGCCGATTGAGTTGAGCCTGGGTGTCGGGTTCCAGAATCCCAATCTGGACCCACATCAATTCCTGTTCCGCGGCGAGCCCCCTGGCGGCGGGTGACTCGGCGGCCCAGGCTTGAACGAGCGTCGACCACGTGTCGTGGTCCTGTCGACGACGGGCACATTGGGCCGCCAGCGCCCGCAGCGTGGTGTCCCAGGGACGAAGTCGGTGACACCATTGAAACCGGCGTTCGGCCCGCGTCAGACGCCCCTGTTCCACGGCGCGGTCCGCCAAATGCCGGCAGGCCAGACCAGCGCCAGACCAGCCGAGAACCAGAGTTCCCACAATCACCGCGGCTACCGACAGTCTGCGCCGGGCAACGACTGATCGAGCCGTGGATGGCGAGTTGCTTCGACCGGCAGTCCCCGCACGCGATGACATGCAACCCCACTTTCGATCCAACACTCTTGTCAATCATGGTTGCCGCGAAGTCACGGCTGTCGACAGCGAGTCCATTGTCTCGGCACAACTGTTGTCCTGCCAGCGTGGTTTCAAGAAGGTCCGATGTCGTTGCCTGATTCTCGGTTGCATTCTCATTCCGTCAAACGCCAGACTGGGTCGCCATTTGAAGTGGTGGGGTAAGGTTGGACGTTGAGGCGGCCAGAGAAAAGAAAGCGGAGATGAATCTCCGCACTCCAAGGTTAGGGGTGTGCGACGTGTCGAAGATTCGCTGGTGGAGTTTCGGTCTGCTGATCGTTGGTGCGGCGCTGGCCGCGGTGATCTTTTGGGCCGGTGCGGACGAAAGCATTTCCGACGCGGAACGAGCCGTTCAGGATGCCGCCGAGATGGTCGTCGACGAACCGTCCGAGCGCCGCATCGTCGCGTTCTGCAGTGCCTGTCACGCGATGCCCGCCGCCAGCAGTTTCGCGCGCGATGCCTGGCATGACGAGGTGATGCAGGGATATCACTTTTATGCCAAATCGGGACGAACCGACTTGGATCCGCCGCCGCCCGCCCAGGCCATTGCCTATTTCCGCCGACTGGCCACCAAAGATCTGATCATCCCGTCCACAGCAGATTCAAAGCAGTCCTTCGGTGTTGTGTTTCGAGAAGAGCAACTTTCCATCGATTCGAAAATCCCAGTGCCACCGGCGATCGCCTGCCTGAAATGGCTTCCTGCCCGGAACGGAGACCGCGGACTGTTGATCGCCGGGGACATGCGGCTGGGGACGATTCATGGAGTCACCGTCGATCGTGGCCGGCTTGTTCGCACCGAGATCGGGCCGTTCGGACATCCGTGTCATGTCGAACCGTGCGACTTGGATGGCGACGGACTTCGCGAGTTTGTCGTCGCCGACCTGGGGAGTTTCGATCCCGATGACCACGATCGCGGACGAGTTCTCTGGGATCCGTTGAAGCCGGGTCGAAACCGAAAGCCGTCGGTGCTGGCGGCCGGGCTGGGGCGGATCGCCGACGTTCGACCGGCGGATTTCGACAATGACGGCGATTCGGATCTGGTGGTGGCGGAGTTCGGCTGGCAACAGACCGGCGGGATTCACCTGCTTTGGAATACGGGAGTCGCCGAGGGGGTTCCGCAGTTTCGGTCCGAGCGGGTGTACGCCCGATCCGGTGCGATTCATGTCCCCCCCTTCGACTTCGACGGCGATCAGCGGTTGGACGTTGTCGCCCTGGTCAGCCAGGAGCACGAGCGTGTGGAGTTGCTGCTCAATCGCAGCCCGCTGCCCTGGGAGGTTCGCACATTGTGGGCGGCGCCGGACCCGGCCTTCGGACTGAGCGGGCTGGAACTGGTCGATCTCGACAACGACGGCGACAGGGACATCCTGTTTACGAACGGCGACACGTTCGACAGCCTGTCGATCAAGCCCAGTCACGGAATCCAATGGCTCCGCAATGATGGGGATCTGAAATTCACCCATCAACGGATCGCCGACTTGTCCGGTGCCTACCGAGCCATTGCGGCCGACTTCGACAACGACGGAGACTTGGACTTCGTCGCTTCAACATGGTTGCCCCGTCAATCGATTCATTCGGAAGTCGATGTCACCAGCATGCCGGCACTGGTCGTGTTTGAGCAGACGAAACCCATGCAATTCGAACGGCATACGCTGCAACAGGGCCGTCCTTGTTTTGCCGCGCTGGAAGTGGGCGACTTCGACCGGGACGGCGATCCCGATATCGCCGTCGGCTGGTTTCTGTCGAGCATGAACCAGTCGACAAGCTGGGTTAGTGTCTGGTGGAATGACGGGTCTGCCGCGACTAAGACACCCCGCTGATCTTCCTTGATCACCGGCCGATCACAGATCAGACGTTTCCGACAAAAGTCGTGGAGTACGTTTCCAACGTGCTCAATTCGCCCAGAAACAGGCACGTTGAAAACGTGCCCCACGTCCGTTCTGGACATTTGTCGGAAACGTCAGATCAGATCAGCCGCCGAATGGTGCGCTGGCTGAACGAGTCGAGTTGGCCGATGTCCTGGATCTTGTAACGGATTCCATGGGAATCCGCGATCACCGCGCCGTGACTCCCCAGGCGGCGGATGTCGTCGTCGCTTTCCAGTTGAAAGCTGGTCGAGCCGCGGTCCGTTTCGACATCCCACCGACACGGCGGGAAGGGGGCGCTCACTGCGGTGATGCGCAGAATGACCGGGACAAATTCCCGCTCGGCCAGTTCGCGCCGGACGATGTCGCGCGCCGGGGGATTGAGCACGTCCAGGTTGGGGAGATTGAACAGTTCACGTCCCTCCGCGTCGAGAATCGCGATCGCACGGTCGGGGTCGCTGAGCGGAAAGCAGCGCACCGGTTCGACACCGGGATGCGCGGTCCCGTCCGGCAGCGACAGGACCAATTGCCCCCACTCGTTCTTGCGGAATGTCAGCTCTGCGAAGTCGGTGTTCACTGCTGTACCCGTGATCCCCATGCATGCCACTGGTGAGCCGGGCGGCGTCAGCCCCCGGACTCTTGGAACGCGTGCTCAACTCGACGTCATCCGGGGGCTGACGCTGCCCGGCGCACCAGTGGCTATGTGTGTATCTGTGTGAAGAATCCGAAATCTACCACCCGATGTCCTTGGTCAGTTCCTGCTGGGCGTGATGCAGCCTGGCATAGGCCCCGTCGATGGCCAGCAATTCGTCGTGCGTGCCGATTTCCACCAGCCGCCCGCGTTCGATCACCATGATCCGGTTGGCCTGGCGCAGGGTGCTCAGCCGGTGCGCGATCGCGATCGTCGTGCGGCCGCGCACCAGGTTTTGGAGCGCTTCCTGGATCTGCCGTTCGGTGGTGGAATCGAGCGCCGAGGTCGCTTCGTCGAGAATCAGGATGCGCGGGTCGATCAGCAGGGCGCGGGCGATGCTGACCCGTTGCCGTTCACCACCGGACAGCGATTGCCCCCGCTCGCCGACCAGCGAGTCGTAGCCGTCGGCCAGATGCAGGATGAACTCGTGCGCGCGGGCTGCCTTGGCCGCGTTGATGATTTCCTCACGCGTGGCGTCGGGCCGGCCGTAGGAAATATTTTGCGCAATGGTTCCGTAAAACAGAAAGGGATCCTGCAGCACGATGCCGACGTTCCGCCGGTACTGCTCAACCTTGTAGCTGCGGATGTCGACACCGTCGGCCAGGATGGCCCCTTCGGCCACGTCGAAGAAGCGGCAGACCAGGTTGATCAGTGTGCTCTTGCCCGCCCCCGTTTGTCCGACGAGTCCGATCATCTCGCCCGCCTGGATCTTCAGCGAAAAATCCTTGATGACCTTGCGGTTGCCGTAACGGAATCCGACGTGGCGGAATTCCAAGTCGCCCCGCAGTTTGTCCACAACCACCGGGCGCGCAGGCTCGGGGACGTTGGAAACACGATCCAGGATCTCGAAGATTCGCTGGGCGCTGACGGCGGCGCGCTGCGAGGCGTTGACCATGCGGCTCATCGTTTCCAGCTTGCTGTAGAACCGGCCGCTCATGATGACGAAGGCCGACAACGCGCCGACGGTGAATCCCGTTTCGTGATTTGAAATCAACCACACTCCGTAGGCCCAGACGACCAACACACCCAGGGAATTAAGAAATGTGATCAGCGGCCAGAAGAACGTCCACAGCGAATTCACGTGGTTGTTGGCGACAAGGACGCCTTCGTTCGTCACCCGGAACCGCTCGATTTCACGGTCTTCCTGGGCGAACGCCTTCACGACGCGGATGCCGGGAATCGTGTCGGCCAGGACGCTGGTCATATGGGACCAGGCCCGGCTGGCGGCTTGGAATCCCACCTGCAGTTGGTCGCGCGAGTAGTACATCAGCCAGACGATGAACGGGAACGGCAACAGCGTGACCAGCGCCAGGTTGATGTTCTTGTTGAACAACGTCACCGCCACGACAATCAACAGGATCGAATTGGCGGTGAAGTCGACGATGCTGTCCGACAGGAACAGGCACAAGCGGTCGGAATCGTTGCTGATCCGCGACATCAGGTCGCCGGTTCGCTTGCCGCCGAAGTATTCCAGCGACAGCTTTTGCAAATGGGAATAGGTCCTGTCCCGCAAGTCGGCGGTAATCCGTTCGCTGACCCAGGC
The DNA here is from genome assembly GCA_043732205.1 of Schlesneria sp. Lineage (GTDB taxonomy): Bacteria > Planctomycetota > Planctomycetia > Planctomycetales > Planctomycetaceae > Schlesneria. The sequence goes on from JAYTIB010000591.1 coordinate 9,209, forward strand.
CAGGATCGCCCCCTGAGCCCAGCCCAAGAGCCAGGCGAGCAACGCCGCACCCAACATGGCGGCCAAATACCAGGTGGCGGGAGCCAGCGTGGTGGCTTTGCCGTCCATGTAGCCCGTCAGCAGGTCCACCAGCGGTTCGGTGATGTTCATTGTCTGGACTTCTGCAATCGTCGCGGCCAACGACAACAGAAACGCGATGAACATCCAGAAGGCATGGGGGCTGGCAAACTGCCACAGCCGGAACAACGCCATCGTGTCCGGCGGAGTGACTTGCTCCGCCGCCTCGGGAATGTCTTCCTCGTCGACGGGCTTCCTGGCGGCGCGGCCCTCCTTTACGTCTTCAAACCGATCGCCCAACACCAGCGCCGCCGGCCCCTGCGCAATGGTGTAGTGCCAGTCACCCAACCGCCGATCATGGCCGAGCAATTCCAGCGTCCCCAGTCCCGCGCGATCCTTGATCCGCAGCTTGTCCGCGTCGGCCAATGGCCAGTCGCGCAGGGCGTCCGTGGTGCTGCTGAAAAAACGGCGGTTGGACAGGGCGAGCAGTGTCGTCCGGTAGCGCCGCTGATCGTCAATGTCCGACATCATCCAAGCGACGATGTGTTCACCCGGTGCCAGCCGAGACTCGACCGGAGCCCGCAGCGGGGACTCAACAGATGACCAGCCCTCGACGTGCGAGGCCATCGCGGGAGTTGTCGGATTCAAGACGTCAGCCTGTTCGGGATTGGACGGACACCTTCAGAACAGGCACAGAGTACCGGACGGGGCGGGAAAGAGTAAGAGAGCAGTGGAGAGTGGATAGTGGGTAGTGGATAGTTGGAAAAAGGAAGAGCAAGAACACCCATCGACGGAATTCTCCTATCCACTACCCACTACCCACTATCCACCATCCACTGCCCACTTCCTCCCGCCTACTCCGCCCCCACGTTGCGGTTGATCATCTCGTTCACCGCTTGCGAGCTGCCGAAGGCGAACAGGCAGTCACCGGCTTCGATGATCGCTGTGCCCGGCGGTGGCATCAGCCGTTCGCCGTTCGCGCGCCGGATGCCGACGATCATCACGCCGCGCTCGCGCAGATCGGTGTCCATCAGCCGCTTGCCGACACACGCGCTGCTCGCGGAGATCTGCACGTCGGCCAGTTCCAATTGGCTGCCGTGATCGTCGGTGACCTCGAAGAAGTCTTCGACGCTGGGGTTCAGCATGAACCGGGCCATCTTCATCGCGCCGCTGCTGAAGGGGCTGACCACGCGCGTGGCACCGGCCCGTTCCAGCTTGTCGACCGCCTTTTCGTCACTCGCCCGCGCCACAATCTGCATCTTCTCGTTGAGCAGCCGGGCGGAGAG
>JAYTIB010000592.1:0-10542 GCA_043732205.1 Schlesneria sp.
AATGGCGTTCCAGCACAAGATGTCGCGTTGGCTTTAGCCGACGCGGTACGACATCTTGCGTGGGTTGAAACCCACGCTACAAAGATTCACAAGCTCTGAGGATTCACGGTGTCGGAAGTATCCGCGATTGGAAAATGGAAGACTCTCATGAAGATGGAATTCCCAAGCGTTCGAACCGTGCTGACCGTGGTTGTGGCCGCAGTCATGACGGCGTCACAGTTCGGTTCAATCCTGGCCCAGGACAAACCGGTCGAGGCGATTCAGGTCGACAAGGAGAAGAAGACGGTGACGATCGCCTGCAAGATCGCACCGCGCAAACTGCCGAACCTGAACGAGATTTATCCGATCGAAGTCATCGCCTCACTGCCCGCCCCGAAGGGACAGAAGGCCCACGAAACAGTCGTCACGTTCGACGCCAAGCCGAGCGACATCCACAAGGCTCTCGAAAGCCTCGGGCTGAAGGCTGGCAAACCGGCTAAGGGTGAGGGGGCCGTGGCGACGGGACCGGAAGTGAAGATCTTCCTCGACCTGCCCGGTGCCGGCGGCCTCAGCAAACGCCTGCCCATTGAAAAAGCCCTGATGGACCGCAAGACGGCGAAGACGATGCCGCCGCTGAAGTGGATCTTCACGGGATCCATCATGAAACAGCCCGACCCGAACAAGCCCGAGACTGTTTACGGAGCGGATACCACCGGAACGCTGATCGCGGTCTTTCCCGTGACCGACGAAACCGTGTTCCAGACCAGTCTCACCATGAAAGATGAACCATTGATCAAGCTGGAAACCAATGCCAAGTCGCTGCCGGAAATCGGCACCGCGGTGCAGTTGGTCATCCAGGTTCCCTGACTCTGAGGCAATCCAAGAAGGGGTCGGGAGTCTTTTTCATGCCGCACGACGTCGCTCAAAAACTCTCAAATCGAGATTGTGCGGCATGAAAAAGACCCCCGACCCCCCTGGCCACGCGGGCTTTTCGGACTGCCTCTTAGTCCGTGGCCGAAGTCGCGAGGCTTCGGAAACTGATGACGCCGCATTCCAATTCCAATCGCCGGTTGAGACCCATCATGAACCGCCAAATTCCCGCTGTTGCCTGCTGTGTGATTGTTGTCGCGATGTCGCTTGATGCCTCAACGGCCTCCGCCCAGTTTCTCGCCGAGCGATTGGTGCCACCCCAGCAGGTGCCGCTGCCGCCAGTCCCGATGATCGGACAACCGGCGGAACCGCGTGTGTTCGGGGCCGAAAAGCCGCGAGCGCACCAGTGGGCTCTTCCGTTCGGTCTGTTCCCCGGAACTCCCACGGCGCTGGCCACCGAGCAGCGTCCCGCCAATTGGAGGCGACCGGCTCTCGACGTCCCCGGTCTGGCGAGCGAATCCGATCCCGCGCGGCCGCAGTTTCCGCTTCAACCCGTTTCCCCGCGCGCTTACGCATCGGCCCCGAATCCCTCGCAGCCGCCAACGTTGGCTCGATTCCCTCTGCCGACTGAGCCGCTTGTCGCTCAAAGCGAAGATCCCGGCATCGGTGCCGCATTCTCGGTGCTGACGGTCGCGGTCCCGCTCGCGACACCCAACCCGGTTCCGTTGCTGCGGCTGTCGGTCCCCGATCCGTTCGAACATCTTCGAATGATTCGATTGGCGACCGCACCGGCCGACAGCGATGCTCCGGCAACTGCACAGGATCGACCGCCGCTGGCCAAGCTGCCGATGGTGGAAGCGCCGAAGTGAGGTTGAACCGCAGGGTCCGGCGCATCAAAGACTGTCGCCTTTAGCTCAGCGAAAGGACGTCCTTTCGCGGAGCGAAAGGCGACAGGGTGACGGCTGTTTCTGCGCGGATCTCAACGAGGTTGAAGCGCCGAAGTGAGTCCGGGCCGAATCAGCCGTACAGCTTGTTGGCTTCGGCGTGATTGATCTTGCGGGCCTTGATCCGGCCGCCTGACAGCTTTTCACCGTCGGGATCGATGTAGACGCGACCGGTCGGTCCCGGCTTCACGCTCATCACGTGGATGTTGAAGATGAACGATTCGTCCTTCGTCGCCTGGAACCAGTGGACGTTGTCCTTCAGGTCGGTCACCGTGGAATACGATCCCGGTCCGAACGTGCCGTCGATCGTCGGCTTGATGACCATGTGCGTCTTGTCGTCTTCCAAGCGGTCGTAGTGACGCCCGTGGAAGTCCCCCTTGAGGATGACAAACGCCGTCGCCATGTTGTCGTGTCCGTGCGGAATGACGGACCGGTCCTTGTTCAACGCGAAGACCTGGTTTCCGAAGACCAGGTTGGTCGGCAGGCCCTCGACCTTCGGGAGCGAGGGACGCAGGCTCAACTCGCCGCGCTCCTGAAACTTGAGTCCCTTGGTCAGCTTGTCGAAGTCGATGTACTTGAGCAGTTCCGGCAGATCGACCTTCGCCAGCAGTTGCTCGACTTGCACGTGCCACTGCAGGGGATCGAGTTTCTTGCCCTTCAGATCCAGGCTCATCGCGTTGATGTCCGCCAGCCACTTCGTGGCAATCAGTTTGACTTCATCGCCGAACGCATTGCGCGAGAACAGGGTGTCGAGGAGTGACCAGGTCAGCAGCGATCCGATGGCCTGCTGGTGGAAATCGCGGCGGGAAACCGTGTGCATGGCGAAAGTCCTTCGTTCAATTTTGTGTGGGCCTGACGGCGCGGTGAACCGGGTGGTCGACAGGTTGCGAAGTCTATCAGATTGCATCGGGAAAGCGGCATGCAAACCCGCTGCTTCACAAGCGGCACGGGTGTGCGTCACGATTCTGGATGGAATCCGAAAGGCGGTTCTTCCAAGTCTGTCGAAGTCGCGGTGGCTCTTAGGCGAGCGGCGGGAATCGGCATACAAGTACGATGCGCAAGCGAGTGAGTTTTCAGGCACACTCGCTTGCGCGTCGTGCTTGTATTGGGGACAAACGTTCATCTGCCGATCGCTCTACTCCTTCAGAGTCGACAACAACTCGTTCATCCGATTTCACCCAGAATTGAGATGCACACCCCACGCGGCACCGATCTTGTCGGTCGTTCCGATAGATCAAACCAGGCGACATTCGGCGGCGGTCATTCAACCGTAGACGGTGCAGTCGGGAAGGCTGTCGAGGAACAGTTGGCCGTAGCGTTTGGTGCGCACCCGCGGGTCGAGGATCGCCACGATTCCCTTGTCGGTCTTCGTGCGGATCAGGCGGCCGACACCCTGTTTCAACCGGATGACCGCCTCCGGAACCTGGTAGTCGAAGAACGGGTTTCCGCCGCGGGCACGGATCGCCTCCAGGCGGGCTTCCAGCAGAGGATGGTCGGGCACGCTGAATGGCAGCTTGGCGATGATGACGTTTTGCAGGGCATCGCCCGGCACATCGACACCCTGCCAGAAGCTGTCGGCTCCAAAGAGAACTCCGGCGGGGTCTTGCCGGAATCGTTCCAGCAGTTGGGTGCGCGGCATGTCGGCCCCCTGCACATACAGGCCGTAGTTCTGCGAGACGAACCAGGGGGTCATGCGCCGGGCCACCTCGCGCAGCATCTGGTAGCTGGTGAACAGGACAAACGCGTGCCCCTTGGTTTCGGCGACATAGTGCTGGATCTGGCGGCAGACGGCGCTGAGGTACTCGGCCGGCGACTCGGTCGGGTCCGGCATCGAATCGGGCAGGAACAATTTCATCTGCTCGGCGTAATTGAAGGGGCTGCCGAGCTTCAACTCGTTGGCCTTCGTCAGACCCAGCCGCTGCCGGATGAAGTCGAAGCTCTGACGCCCGATCGACAGGGTGGCGCTGGTCAGGATCACGGTCTTCACGCGGTTGAACAATTCGTCGCGCAGCACCGGGGCGACATCGACCGGGGCCGAGACCAGCCGCACCCGCTGTTGCTGCGGTCCGCTGGTTTCGATCCAGTAGACGTTGTCCGGCTCCGACTGCTGCATCCACGAGTTCAACGAATTGGCCAATCCGACGCAGCGGTCCGCCGCGGCGGTGTATTCAATGCGGGCCTCGTCGCGTTCAATCGGGGTGGCCAGTTGCATGATCCGCGCGGCGAGTTCCTTGAGCGCCGGTGAGACTGCGTTGGCGACATCCGGCGGCTTGCGCAGGCGGCCGTTCTTGGCTCCCGTCGACTGCCGCCACTCGGCCAGATTGGCGAACAAGTCCCGGTTGGTGAACCGAACACGATCGACCAGTTCCTCAGCGGCCATTTTCAACTGGAACGAGTCACTGTCGGACAACGGCAGCTTGGTGAGCAGCCCCTTCTGGGTCCGGTCGTTGTACAGCCGGTTGAGCAGATACTCGACCTGGCCCCCCGTGACGGACAGGCCCAGATGATCGGCCGCGACCTGTTCCAGCGTGTGCGCCTCGTCGAACACCACGACGTCGTAATCGGGCAGCACGCTGGCCCCTTCGCGGCGCAGGGCCAAGTCTGCGAAGAACAGGGCGTGGTTCACGACCAGCAGATCCGAGTTCCAGATCCGTCGCCGCGCGCGGTAGTACAGGCAGGAGTCGTACGTCGGACAGGATTTGCCGAGGCAGTTGCCGTGTTCACTGCGGACTTCGTCCCACACCGCGCCGTTGGGCTTGAACGACAGGTCCGACAGGCTGCCGTCGCCGGTGTCGCGGGACCATTCCACAAGTTGCTTCAGATGATCCATATCCTCGGGCTGGACGAACAGCGAGTTCGACCGTTCGACAGCCCCCTTCAACCGGCGCAGGCTGACGTAGTTGGACCGCCCCTTGACCAGCACGGCCGAGAACTCGACCGGCAGCACGGCGTTCAGAAAGGGGATGTCCTTCTGGATCAACTGTTCCTGCAGGCTGATCGTGTGGGTGGAAATCACGATCTTTCGCCGCGGAGCCCCTTCACCCTGTCCGGCGGTCGCCGCGAGGATCGCGGGGACCAGATACGCGAAGCTCTTGCCCGTCCCCGTCCCCGCTTCGACGATCAGATGTTCGCCGGCGTTGATGGCGCGTTCGACGGCCGCCGCCATTTCCAGTTGCTGCGGTCGCGATTCGTAGGCCCCCAGTCGCCGCGCAACATGGCCGCCATCACCGAGCACCTGACGACTATCGAGCGACACCGAGAGGCGACCCTTCGTTACGAGACACAGCCGGGGTTACTAGACACAGCGGGGTTACGGGACACAGCGCACGGCAGTGACGCAGATGTCGTCCCGCTGCGGGGACGAGCCACAAAACGCCTCGACGGATTCGACGAGGGCGGCGACCGCCGCGTCGGCGTTTGCGGACGCTTTCTTCACCGAGGCCAACAGACGGTGTTTGCCGTACATTTCCTCTTTGGCGTCCATCGCCTCGGTGATTCCGTCGGTATAGAAGACGAGCGATTCACCCGGATGCAGCGGGATCGTCATCTCATGGAATTCCTGGTCCGGCAGCACACCCAGTGGCATCCCCGATTCGTCCATGCCGATGAACGTCGCGCTGCCGTCCGCGGCGCGGTGGACCGGCGGCAGATGACCGGCGTTCGCGATGCAGACCGTGTTGGATTTGGGATCCACGACGGCAAACACCAGCGTGATGAGCCGGAAGCCGAGTCCGCTGTTGCTGATCTCCGCGTTGAGTGCGGTCATGGCGGCACCGGGCGCGGGCGAACTGATCAGGTGATACCGCGCGGAGGCGTGCAACCGGGCCATCAGCAGCGCGGCGGAAACCCCCTTGCCTGCCACGTCACCAATGGCCACGGCGATTCGACCGTCGGGCAGGCGCAGATAATCGAAGTAGTCCCCGCCCACATGAAACGCGGCCTTGTAATAGTGGGCAAACTGAAATCCCTCGGCCTGTGGCGGCGCGCTGGGCAGAAACCCCTGCTGGACCTGGGCGGCGAACGCCATGTCGCGTTCCATGTCGCGCCGACGCACAATCAGGCCGTGCATCGTGGCGTTTTCGACGGCGAGTGCCGCTTGCGCCGAGACGCTGACCAGCAAGTCCAGGTCGTCCGAACAGAACGGGTGCGACGCCTCCAGAGTGCTCAACTGGATGACGCCCAGCGCATGCCCGTCGGACGACAGCAACGGGGCGCACATCAGCGACCTGAGCTTCAGATCCGTCAGGCTTTCACTGCTGCGGAACCGGCTGTCGTGCATGACGTCGGCACTCAGGATGGCCTGGGTCTGACTCATCGCCTGCCGGACGACGGTCATGCTGATCGGCACCTCGTCGTCGTTCGGGGTGTTGCACAACGAGGCTTGGACGCGAAGCTTGTCCCCCTCGGCATCCTTCAGCAGGACGAACCCGGCATCCGCCTGACTGAAGATCTTGAACAGCGACTTCAGGATGACCGACAGGACATCCTTCAAATCCAGCACGCGCCCCAGCGCGGAACTGATTTCGAGGACGGCCCGCAGCTTGACTTCGGGACGAACATTCAGCCGCAGGGCGCGTCCGGAGGAACTGGCTTCCAGCGCGGACAACACCGACGATCCATCGCCCGAATTCTGCGGCACGGTCCCCTGCGGTCCGGTTGGCTTCGAATCATCCTCATCGTCGACGGTCCCCGACCCCGCCTGGATGGATGAATCGCCGATCACCACCTTTTTTCGGTGGGCGGCGTGCTCGCGGTCCAGTTGCTTCAAATACTGAAACGAATGGTCGCAGATCCGGATGGAGTCGCCGTCGTTCAGCGCCGTCCGTCCGTTGATTCGGACTCCGTTGACCTCGGTGCCGTTGCGGCTGTTCAGATCCTCGACGAAGTATTGGCCGGCCTCGGCCACAATTTCGGCGTGGTGTCGACTGACGGCACCATCATCAAGGACGACCTGCGAACTGGGATGGCGTCCCAAGATGGTCCGCTCGGGGTGCAGGGTGACAACCAACCCCGCCGAGGCTCCCTTGGTGACTTTGAGAAATCCCACGATCACAACTTCCAAAATGGCGAACGGAAGGAAAACCAGTCCCTGGCCCAGATCGGTGCTGGAACCGCGATTGTGCGACAGATGCTACCGAACGCCCTGACCGGCAGCAATTGGGATTCGCGATTGGGTCGTGGGTGATTGGCGAGCTGGGGATGCTACGGTCCCCCGAATGCCCTGAAGCCCGCACCGCCGTGGATTGGCCAGCATGGTCGCTTGACCATGCTGCCGAAACTGGAATCAGTCCAAAAAACACATCGTGTTCTGACGGTGCCTACCCACCACAATCCCAAGGTGATTCTTGGGCAGGTTCCTCGGCCGGATTATTCATGAGGAACCACGAAAAACTCGAAAGGCACGAAAGTGAAGAAAGCTGCGGTCAGAGCATCGCATGACATCGCGCGTCGTTCGTTTGCGGTCACTTGGGATCAGAACTCTCGTCTCTTCTTCACTTTCGTGTCTTTCGTGTTTTTCGTGGTGAATAATCCGGCTACGCCACCCACTGGTGCGAACCGCCACACTCAGTCAGTTCCAACAGCGGCCGCTCCGAACCGGGGATGAGTTTCCACTGGAGCGGGACGGTCTCGGTTTGAAGCGTTTCCGGTTGCTCAACCGTGGAACGACCGACGAGTGCCAGCGTTGAGTCGGTCAGCCGGTAGAGTTCGAGCGACCATGGTTCGCGATCCAGAATCAGCAACTCGCGCGTGCCGACCCTGGCATAAAAATCGAGTTTCTCGCGCGACCGGTCGCGGGGACTGACAATCTCGATCGCCAGATCCGGCCCACCGAACCAATGAGACTCCTTGTCGATGGCCCACGTGTTCGTTTTGAGAAACACCGCCACATCGGGGCAACGATAATTCTGCTTCCACTTCGTTCGTTGGTCTGAAACATTGCAGCCCGGATGGACCCGACCCAATCCGGAGTCGATTACCAGAAAGGCCAAAACCTGCGTCAGTCTGCCGACGAAATCCTGATGATTGTTGTTCGGCTGCGCGTTCATGATGTAGACCCCTTCCCAGACCTCGTCGAACCGATCGCCGCCCCACGCACGCCGGCGGCGGATCAGCCGCCGTTCCAGTTCGCGATCCGTGATCAATGTCGTCATGGCAAATGCCTCCCGCTGATGGAATCTCACTGGCGGGATTGTGAAACGGCCCAGCCGTCGTGTCCAGCCTGACCCGCGGACACGAGTTTCGTCCCCCGCATGGCAACTCCCTTACTCGAGCGCCACTTGGTCGGGACTGCCCAGGTACTTCACGAGGTCTCGCACTTCCTGCATGGTCAGGCGGTTGAGGAGGCCCTCGGGCATCATCGAGATCGGTTGTTGCTGGCGTTCCTCGATGTCGGAGGAGGCGACGACGACTCGTTCGGTGGCGGTTTCGAGGGTGATCGTGTGAGCGTCCTCGGCTTTGACGACGCCGCTGACGACGCGGCCGTCCTTCGTGACGAGGATCGTCACGCGATAGGCTCCGCCGACGAGGGCACTGGGGTCCATCACGTTGATCAGGACGTAGTCGAGATCCGTGCGCTGGGCTCCCGTCAGGTCCGGGCCGACCTGGCGGCCGACTCCGAACAGTGTGTGGCACGACGTGCAGTTCTTCGTGAAGATCGCCCGGCCGCGCGAGGCACTCGCGGTCGAGGCATCGGCCGCGAGGATTTTCTGTTTCATCTCGGCGATCTGTTTGGCTCGCTCGGCCGAGGAGGGCTTGGCTCCGAAGACTTTGTTGACGAGTTCCTTCAGCTTCGGTTCCTTGAACCGCTGCAACTGACGGATGTCGAATTCGGAGAGGTCTTGTTTGTTGATCGTCCCCGCCTCGACCGCCGTCACCAGTGCGAGGGCCGTCTTTTCGCGGGCGGTCAGCGTACTGATGGCGTCGAGCTTTTCGGGGTCGCTCAGTTTGGCATAGCGACCGAGGATTTCTTTGCTCACCTCATCGCGATCGAAACCGGCGAGGCCCCGAATCGCGGCGGCTCGCAGGGCGTTGTCGTTCAGGCGGTCGAGCAACAGGTCGGCGATGGCGGGCCGCTTCGTGGCGACGAGGGCTTGCAGCGCGCGGTCGCGCTGGGCCGCATCGGCCTTGGCATCCTTGACGACGTTGGTGAAGTGGCCAAACGCCGCGTCGCTGCCCTGCACGAGCGAGATCCGCTGGCTGAGGTCTCGCACGGTCGCATCGCTGCTCATGGCGAGTCGCGTGGCGATCTGATTCCAGCCCGCATCAGGCTTCACATCGCGACGACCTTCGAGGGCAGTGTGCAGGCCGGTCACCACATCGCGCTGCGCGGCCACGTCCTCACCCAGTTCTTCGATCCAGCGCAGAATCGGGGAGAATCGCGGCGAGCTTCCCGTGGCGAGATGCCTCGCGATGAACTGCCGCAGCTTGGGAATCTTCGTCGCCAGCGCGAGTGACAGCACGTCATCATCGCCCTGCGCCACGAGCGGCTCGATCCCGTACCACATCATCAGAACGAGGTTGTTGTCCGCAGAATCTTCAGCGTGCGAGACCAGTCCCCGCGCGATCTCCTTCCGATCCGCCAGCGGCAGCCGCTGCAAGCCACTCGCCAGTTGCAGCCGCACATACGGCGAGGGATCAAACTCGGCGAGTTCCGCCAGCAAGGAGAGCATCTCCGGCGACGCGGCCTTGTCTTCGAGTTCGATACGGATCTCCCAGCCGCGGATCGTGTCATCAGGTTCCCCACGGACCGCTCTTGGACCGAGGTCACTCTTCAGCATCCCGGTGCAGTGCATGGCCCATAGTGTTTGAAGTGCTGCTGGAAAATCAGTGCCGCCACCTCGCCCCACCCATTTGAAAGCCATTGTCTTTTTCATGTCAGGTGACATCGGAGCGCGTGCGGACCGTTCCTGGAGTATTCGCCTCGCAAAAGGTGCTCGGGACTTGTCCTTCCCAATCAACGTCTTGAACAACTCACCATCGGAAAGCGTGGCGAGATCGAGGGGCTTCGCCAACACATCTCCATACGTCACCTTGTAAATCCGGCCGTTCTCGCGGTGGATGGTGGCGTCGTCGTAGTTGTGGCATTCGCCGGTGTCGGACCAGTCGCTGATGTAGATGCTGCCGTCCGGGCCCTGCTTCACGCAGACGCCTCGAAACCACGGGTCGCCCGAGGGGGCGAAGTCGGGCATGTGCTTGGCCACGTAGCCTGAGCCGCTTCGTTCGAGCTTGTCTCGATTCAGACGCTGGCCGTGGATGTTGACCGTGAACAGGTTGTTGCGGTACTCGGCGGGAAACTGGTCGCCGAGATAGATCATCGCGCCCGAGTGCGCGTGGCCGCCTCCCGCCTCACCGTGCTTGCCCGTCGCGTCGCGAGCACCCTCCCACGCGCCGCCCGCCCAGTGAATGTGGTCCGCGCAGGTCTGCATCAACTCGAACGTGCGCGGGTTGAAATCCTGACCGAACATTCGCTTGAAGCGTGCTCCGGGGACGACGTGGAAGGCGTGCTCGATCACGCAGTTGGTGAGGAACGCCTCGCCCCGCTCGTCGAACGCGAGACCCCACGGATTCGTCGTGCCGTGCGCGACGACCTCGAACTCGTGCCGCACGGGATGGAATCGCCAGATGCCGCAGTTCATCGGGACTCGCTGGTCGTCGGGCGTACCGGGCTTGCCGATCTTCGAGTTCGACAGGATGCCGTTGCAGCCGTACAGCCAGCCGTCCGGCCCCCACGTCAGACTGTTGGCGACGT
>JAYTIB010000593.1:0-4084 GCA_043732205.1 Schlesneria sp.
GAACGCGCCGTCGGTTTGTACGCCGAGCTGATCGACATCAACGCCTATCACCAGCCGGGCGTCGAAGCGGGCAAGAAGGCCGCGGCGACCATCCTGGAACTTCAATCGAATGTCGTCGCCCACCTGAAGCACGTCGGCCAGCCGCAAACCGCGGAACAAGTCGCAATGGCGCTTGGTCTGCCGGACCGGACCGAGTCGGTCTACAAGCTGCTGGAACATCTGGCCGCCAACATCGGCCGAGGCGTGGATCACGTGGACGGTGACGACCCGGCGACGGCGACGTTCCGTGAAGTGATCCGCGAAGAGTAGTCGCCCACGACGTCAATCATCGGGACTTCAACAACGACGCGGCCACGGGCGGATCAACACTCCGCCCGTGGCCCGCGCATTCATCATCCCGTCGGATCGGCAGTCAGCCGATCACCCAAGCGACCGCGGCGTCGGCGGCCGATTTGGCGTCGCCCTTGTAGAGGCTCAGCTTGTCCGCCGCGTTTGCCGACTTGTACGCGGCGTTGACCAGCGCGGGGACGGCGGCTTCGTCCGCCAGCCACATTGGTTTTGGTGCCGACAACGCCAGCAGGCCCGGGACGTCGCCGTAACGGACCGCGCCCGGAGCCAGCATCGGATCGCGGATGTCGGTGATGGTTCCGAAGCGGAACCCGCCCGTGCCGATGGCGACCCTGTCGACCGCGCTCCCGGCCTGGAACGCCGCGGCCGCTGCGAGTGCCCCCGCTTGCTTGCCGAGTCCGATCAATGTCACGCCGGCCGGCTCGTACTTGCTGAACTTGCAGAAGGCGACCAGCGTCAGGATGTCATGCACGCGCTGCGAGAACAGCGGATGGTTGTAGCCGAGAGTGAAGCCGGCGAATTCACGCGTGTTGGCGACGCGGCGGGTCGTCGTGACGGACTGGCCGTCGGCGAGGAACTCACCCTGATACAGCAGGTCGGGGAGCGCGACCGAGATGCCGGCGTCGATCAGCTTCTGCACGGCTGCCTTCGGTGTGCCGTTGTCGTTGACCAATGCGTCCTTCCCCTCGTCAGCGATCCAGATCGCGACCTGCTTGTTCCAGTTCTTCGGCAGGTAGAACAGCGTCGGCACCTCTTCGCCCGCCGCGCCGATGCGAACCAGCGTGTTGAAGCGCATCAAGCCCTCGCTGTCCGACTTGAACGTGTTCACCTGGGTGAAGTCGTCTTTGCCCGGCAGCTTCCGTCCGATCATCACGTCCCATGCTCCGCCAATGACACGCCGATATTCCTTCAGCGACCCGTCGTCGGTCGGGGTCAGTTGCGCGAGCTGGGCGTCTTGATCTTTGGCGATGGCGCGCAGGATGCGCAGCTCCGCTTCGGGCGTCGCTTCGGGCTTCGGATTGTCCGCGTTCCAGACCGTCGCTTCCTCGATCGTCAGCGGCGAGAAGTCTCGCTCGACGATCGGCCCTTTCACGCCCAGCTTCAGGTGCTGGTTAAAGAACTCGTACATCATCGTCCGCGAAGGCTGGTTGTAATTGTGCGGGAACGGCAAGTACTTGCCCGAGACCAAGTCGGGCACGCCGAGCATCGCGTAGTGCTGCTTCAGTTCGGGCAGCCCCTTGGTTTCCAGATCCTTTGTCCAATCGTCCGCCGCCGACATCGCCAGCGGTCGCGGTGAGGCCAACGCGGCGAGTTCGATGTTCCCCGTTCCCACCCGCAGATAGGTTGAGTTCTCACAGGTGCATCCGCCCTGCATGGCGGTCGAAACCATGACGGCGGGAAACAAGGCCGCGGGCCGGCTGTCGACGGCGGCGAGGACGAACGTTTGCGTTCCGCCACCACTCGCGCCGGTGACCCCGATGCGGCTCGGGTCGACGTCGTCGAGAGCGCTGATCCAGTCGAGGGCGCGGATCGAGTTCCACGTTTGCAGACCGAGTGAACTCAGGCAGCGCAGTTCCGACTGCGCGCTGTACAGTCCCCATCGATCAGGTTGGCTCATGTCGTCGCGCTGCTTGCCGAACCCGTGGATCAGGGCGGCTGGCAAGGGGCTGCTGGAATCGGCCACGCCGAGCATGTCATACAGAAACACCACGCAGCCCATGCGCGCCAATTGCACGCAGCGCGCCTGCAGCGGATGCCGGCCGGATTCAAACGTTTCCGCCTTGCTCTTCAATTCGCCCTCAAACTGCTGGTCGCCGTGCCGGTGAAAACGGCCGTTGGCCCAGTGTCCATGCGGACACAACACCGCGGGCCGCTTGCCGGTCGCGGCCCCCTTCGGGCGATACAAACTCCCCGTGCAATTCAGGCCGTCGCCGGTGTGCAGGATCACTCCTTCAACCGTGTAATCATCCCGCTCGACCTTGCCGCGGACGACCGCTTTCAACGGTTGCTTCGTCGGCATCGGCCACAGACCGGTGGAGACCAACACCTGCCGCCGCACATACTCCGCCCGCTTCTCCCATTCGGCGACGGTGGCGGGCGGCGTCCAAGGGAAGTAGCCGTTCAAGTCTTTCAGCTCGCCCAACCGCCGGTCGTTGGGAAGCACCACGCGCGGAGACGCGGCTTCGGCGCGACGGGTCGGCATCAACGTGGCGGCGGCGACCGTCGCGGCGGCGACATGCAGGGCGGTGCGTCGGCTGATTGGCAGGCGGTCGGTCATGGTGTCGGCTCTCCAACGGGGGAATGGTCTGAGGGACTGGTCGAACGAAGCGGCGGCCATCATAGGAATCGGACGATGCCGATGCGAGCACGCGGACTCTTGATGTTCACCACGAAAGGACTGCGGTCCCGTCGCTCCGCCGACGGGACCGTCGAAGAGGATGCGTATCGACATGCACTGCCGCTCGCTACCGCACGTCCCGTCGGCGGAGCGACGGGACTACAGTAGCGGCGCGTCACGATTGAACCGTCGATATTAGAGGAAGTCGGCGACCACCCGATCGGCGACGAAGCGGCCTTCCCGTGTCAACCGGATGTTGGATGCGGTCTCTTCCAGCCAGCCCCGGCCGACGTTGGCGGCGATGGCTTGAGCGGCGATGTCATTCAGGTCGAAGCCACTGCGTTCGCGGAAGTCGGCGCGCGCGATGCCGTCGCAACGGCGCAGGCCGAGGAACAGCAGTTCGCGCGCGCGATGCCGCGGTTCCAGTTCTTCGGCGTCCGCGACGGGTGACTCGCCACGCTCGATCCGGGCGAGCCAGCCGAGGACGCTGCGGATGTTGGTCTCGCGTCGGCCGTTCAAGTAACGGGCGGCACCGGGACCGAAGGCCCAATACTCGGCCCCCGCCCAGTAGACCTCGTTGTGACGGCAGCGAAATCCCGGCTTCGCGAAGTTCGAAATCTCGTACTGCTCGAACCCGGCGGCCGACAGTTCGTCCATCGCGAGTGCGTATTGCTCGCGTTCGAGTTCCTCGTCGATCGGCGTCAGTTCGCCCCGGTCGCGCCGCGTGCCGAATGCTGTGCCCGCTTCCCACGTGAGACCGTACGTTGACAGATGCTCCGGCCCGAGGTCGATCGCCCGCCGCAATGTTTCACGCCAATCGTCGAGCGACTGCCCCGGCACGCCAAAGATCAGGTCCAGCGAAACATTGTCGAACCGCCGGCGCAGGCGGCGCATCACGTCGGCGATGTCGTCCGGCGTGTGATCGCGTTCCAGCAGCGTGAGAGCCCGCGGCGAAAACGATTGCACTCCCAGACTGATGCGGTTGACGCCCGCATCCGCCAGCACGTCGATCTTCTCGTCGGTCAGATCGAGCGGGTTGGCTTCGACGCTGACTTCAGCTCCGGGGGCGAGACGAAAGCAGGACGACAGACTTCCAAAGAGTTCACGCAGTTGATCGCACGACGGATGCGTGGGGGTGCCTCCACCGAGGAACAGCGTGTCGAGTTCCGCCGCGCCGTGGTCCATCGTGGCGTGTTCCATCGCGCCGTCGTCCCGCAGGTCGGTGGTGACGGGCGACGGCAGCGTGGTCTTCAGTTCCCGATCCAGCGCGCGCAGATAGTCGCCGATCAGATCATCGCGGCCGGCAATCAGCGTGAAGTCGCAATAGCCGCAGCGGTGGGCACAAAACGGAACGTGAACGTAGGCGGAACGTGGCATCTCCGTGGCTTGTCAGGCTGG
>JAYTIB010000594.1:0-10483 GCA_043732205.1 Schlesneria sp.
ATGGAACTCTTCCGTCAACCGCGACCCGACGGTCATCGCGGAGCGCGTGAACCGACCGGTGCCGCGCATGCCGGACTGCACGGGGAGACGCAGCTCGTCCAGAATCACCGTCGCGTGATAGACCGGTTCCGCAGGCTCCTCGCCCCCGGCTCCGGTTTGGGTGACGAACGGACCGCCATACTTGGTGGAGAGGACGGTCGGAATCTCCGATTCGTTGGCCGCTCCCAGCGCCACGACTTTCCCCGTGACGACCGTTCCCGAAAACGCATCGAGGCAAACATCCACCGATTGTCCGACGGACACGAACTGTCGGTCGCGCTGATCGACCCAGAGGACGGCCTGCCAAACATGACTGGGGGCGATCTCACACAGACACGCTCGGCGGGGCAGATGCATGCCGATCAACTGCGGATTGAGCCTCCCCGCGGACTCGGCCGTCGGCTCCGCGGAGGCTGTTTGCGAACCCTGCCACGGCGTCTTCGTGGAGATCAGTGTCCCCGAGATCGTGGCGCGCAGTTGAAGTCGGTCCTGCTCCGCGCGGGCATGCTCGATTTGACTGGTGATGGATTCCATCGCCGTCTGGGCGAGTGTCATCAGATCGGGATCGCCGACAGCCTGTGCCAGGCGGATGTCCGTTTCATGCGTCGCCCGCAGTCCCTCCAGCGTGACCAGCCTGCGATCGAGTTCGAGGTTCTCCAATTCGGCCAGCAGCGTGCCCGGCTCGACGATGTCGCCCTCCCGGACGAACACGTTGCGCACGGTGCCGGGTGTCTCCACATACACCGGCTGCACGGATTGCGGTTCGACCACGACCGGCGCGGTGATCGAGCTTCCCAACGGACAGAACCAGATTCCGACGAGCGCCGCGGCACAGCACGCCGCGCTGACGAGTGACTGCGCCAACGCACGCCCCGGTGATTTTTGTTGCCGGCTCATGCGAAGACTCCACGTCACGAATCGGCCGGAGTGCAACAGCGCCGTCCCCAGCAGACAGCACCAGACGACGGCCGCCAGGCCGATCGGTTCGAGCAGGCCATACACAAACATACCCATCCCCAACATCAACGGGACTTGGTACGCCATCGACGCCAAGCCGTAGGCGGCCAGAATCGATGTCGGTTCATTGCCCGATGCTCGCGGGACGGCGGGCTGGCGAAATCCCAACAAACACCGGGCGGCGAGGCGTTGAATGGTTTGTCGGCTGCGCTGGTACAGGTTCGGGATTTCGAGCACGTCCGCCAGCACGTAGTAGCCGTCGAACCGCAGCAGCGGATTGGCATTGAACAGCAGCGTGACGATCGAGCCCGCCAGAAAGACTTGCAGGCAGACCTGATGAAACAGTCCGGGTGCCGACAGCCACCACAACCACAGGGCGAGCGATGAGACCAACAGTTCCACATAGACACCCGCCATCGAGATCGCGATGCGGTGCGACCTGCGTTCCAACATCCAGGCATCGGTGACATCACAGTAGAGGCACGGGCTGAAGAACAGGAACGCGAGTCCCACCGACTGACACTCCGCGCCAAATCGCTCACACGCCATGCCGTGAGACAGCTCATGCAGCACCTTGAGCAACCCGACCACGATCCACAGCGACCACAAGCCGTCTCCCGCCAGCAGCCCGGAGACCGTTGGCAACTCATGCAGAAACGTCTCCACATGCAGCAGCAGGAAGAGCCACGTTCCACAGATCAGCGCGACCGCGGCGGCCACCATCGTTGGTGAGTAAATCCAACCCAGGCACCCGGACATCCATTTCAAAGTCGGGCCGGGATGCAGACCGGGGAGTCGAATGAAAAACGGATTGCTGACGACTGCCCACACGCCGCGCCACCGTTCATCGACCGCCTGCTTCCACAGACTGTCGGATGTCCCGGCCCGTTGACTCCAGATCAGGCGTTTGCCCGCGAGATCCAGAATCAACCGCAGCACTTCCGCGGCGCTGATGCCGACGGAAACTCCGCTCTGCTGGACGCACAACAAAATCTCGCCGAGTGATCGCCGACCATCGAGTGCCTCCAGCACCCGGTATTGCAGCAGCGGAAGCTGGAAATAGCGGACCGCCAACGGATCTTTGACGACGAAGTGCTCTTCACCCCGGAGCGATGTCGGACAGACTTGCAGGTCCGCTCGGCGAACGAGTGGAATCGGACGATTCGTCGAGGACAGCAGCATCGGCAGGAACTCACCTCGGAAATCGTGCGCGGAACGGAGGATCGGGTCGTGGTATAAGCCAGTTTGAAAACCCGGTAAATACGAAGTCGGCTACTGTGGTCCCGTCGCTCCGCCGACGGGACGGGCTGCGACGAGCGGCCCCTCATGTTTGTTGGCCAACCCCGCAACGGTCCCGTCGGCGGAGCGACGGGACTCCAGTATGTGGGTCGGCACTGACAACCAATCGGTTTCACATCTCGTCGAATCACCCACTGGGACAGGTCCATGCAACACGACAACCCCGTCTCAACACCGCCGCGGAAACATCGCATCGTGATCCTCGGCGGTGGGTTTGCCGGCGTTCACACGGCGATGGAATTGGAACGGCGCATGTCGGCGGCCGATCGGCGCGACATCGAAGTCGTGCTGGTCAGCAACGTGAATTACATGGTCTTCCAGCCGCTGCTCCCCGAGATGATCGGCGGAACGATTGAGTTGCAGCACGGCGTGACTCCCGTCCGGCGGCTGCTGCGGACGACGCGGGTCTACGTGCGCGACATCCAGTTCATCGACATCGCGGGGAAGCGAGTCGGTCTGGCGCCGGGCTTCCAACCGAGGACGGATGTGCTCGACTATGACCAGCTCGTGATCTGTCTCGGCAGCCGCATCAATTTTTCGCTGGTGCCGGGGATGAAGGAGCATGCCATCCCGTTCAAGTATCTGGGCGATGCGATGCGGTTGCGGTACGAGGCGGTGCGGGCTCTCGAAGAGGCGGACATCGAAGTCGATCCCGACGAGAAGCGGAAGCTGCTGACGTTCGTCGTCGGGGGCGGCGGGTTCTCGGGAGTCGAGTGCATCGCGGAGCTGCACGATTTTCTCCGGCATGCGATGTCGGCCTATCACAACCTGGAGACGCGCGAACTCCGCTGCATCCTGTTGCAGAGTGCCGAACGCATCCTGCCGGAAGTCGATCCGGTGCTCGCCCAGTACGCCCATCGAATCTTGGAACGTCGAGGCATCGAGATCCGGGTGAACGTGCGACTCAACGCGGTCTCAGCCGATGCGGTGATTGTGCAGCCGAAGGGAGCGACCGAGCGTGAGCAGATTCCGACGCGCACAGTCGTCACCACGGTTCCCGCAGCGCCGGACCCGTTGGTCAGCAGCCTCCCCTGCAAGCTTGATCGCGGTCGCATCGTGGTCGATCAGTTTTTGAAGGTGGCCGGTGTCGATGCCTTGTGGGCCGTGGGCGACTGCGCGGCGGTGCCACAGCCGGACGGAATCACCTCACCCCCGACGGCCCAGCACGCGGTGCGACAGGCGGCCGTCTGTGCGGCCAATCTGCTGGCAACGTATCGCGGGACAGAGAAGGTCGGCTTCAAGTTCACCGGGCTGGGGAAACTCGCTTCGCTGGGAAGACGATCCGCCGTCGCCGAGGTCATGGGGATCAAACTGCGCGGCGTGTTGGCGTGGCTGGCGTGGAAGGCGATCTATCTCTCCAAGATTCCGGGCTGGGACCGCAAGTTCCGCGTGGCGATGGACTGGGCGACCGACCTGGTCCTGCCGCGCGACATCGCCCAGATCCGGATTCACGAGCACGAGTCCGTCCGGCGGATGTACTTTCACCAGGGGGAAGTCATCTTTCGCAAGGGCGATTTTGGCGACCTGTTGTTTGTGATCGTCAGCGGTGAAGTGGACATCGTGAGGAACGGCAGTGTCCTCAGTTCGTTGAAAGCAGGCGACGTGTTTGGCGAGATGGCGCTGGTCTCCGATGACCTGCGCTCGGCCGTGGCGAGTGCCCGGACGGACCTCTGCACGATCGCGATTTCGCGCGCGGCGTTTCAGCAGCTTGTCGCCCACCTGCCGGGCGTCCGCGGCGCGATCGACGCGATCCTGACCTCGCGCGGATACCACGCTTCGCAGAGTTCGCAGACTGACTCTGAACACCAACCCGAAGCGTAAGCGAGGGCGATGCGCGGCGACGCCCTCGCTTACGCTTTTTGAAGTTGCACCTTTGGGGATTTCAGCCCCGAAGGGGCGGTGTTATGCCAGCCCAGGGCAACGCCCTGGGTTGGCGGATGGTCGGGAATACCAAGCCCTGAAGGGGCGGCACTATTCAACAGAACGGGAATAGGACCGCCCCTTCAGGGCTCCAAGATCTGTGACGGTCGCTACCCAGGGCGGCGCTCCCGATGGTCGCTGGCCCTGGGCTAACTTAGGGCTGCCCCGTTGGGGCGGAAATCCAAAACAGCGCAACTTCACAACTCACTCGTTGGGTTGGTGCGCGATCGTGAATGACCCGCGTTAGCCCGGATTATTCACGGCGTCGTAGCTGAGTTCGCAAGAACTCAGGTCGTGGTCGGATGATCCGCTGAATTCTTGCGAATTCGGCGACGAACAGTGCGGAAGTCGAGCCGCGAACGTGAGGGAGCGGTCAAGTCCTCGCAGACCGCTCCCTTACGGTCGCGGCTCGTAAAGGGACATGAATAATCCGGGTTAGAACTGCACCCGGCTGAAGCGGTTCGTGGAGCCGCCGAAGAACCAGTTGAACATCAGCCGCACCTCGCCGTTGAACTGCCGGTGATCGATCGAGCTCAGCGGCGTGCAGTAGGCCAGGGTCAGCGTCTTGTTGTCACCCAGCATGGCCGTCATGCCGATGGTGCCGTTCAAGAGGTCAAAATTGGTTGGCGTCGTGTTGATGCCGATGCCGTTGGCCGTGGTGAACCCGTCGGTGCTGGTCAGCGATTTGTTGTAGTGCAACTCCACCATCGGCGCGATCCGGGTGAACAGCCCGTCCGAGTTGGGATTGTCGTACAGCCAGTAACCCGCCCCGATGCTGTAGTACAAGTACGTCATGTCATTGATGCGCCCGGCTGGCTGCATCCCGCCGTTGCCGTCACTGGTGTTGACGGGGTTTCCATTGGCGTCGAAATCAAACTGCAGAAACTGCTGCACGAACATGTTGTCTGACGGCGTATAGAGGCTCCCGAGGAATGGCAGCAGGTGGACTGACCGGTTCTGGATGCTGAACAGTTGCTGATCCGGAGCCTGGAAGACATTGATGTTGCCTGCCGTTGGCAGGGTGATTCCCAATCCGGCCGAGACCGCCAGTGTGTCGGAGGTGTACAGCAACTGCTTCAGGTACATCGTCAGATTGCCGAACTGCGAACTGCGGGGGTCGTTGTTGCCAAATGCGTTGAGGTTGTTCGAGAGCGTCGAAGCGAACGGTGTCCGGATTTCGATGGAGGACATCCCGTCGAAAAACGTCTTCTCAAAGCCGGGCGTGAAGCGGTTGACGTCGACTCCATTGGCGAGCAGTGGGACGCCGTCGAAGTAGCTGTAATTGATGTACACGCGGTCGCGTGGAATCGGGCTCGAGTTTTCGGCGATCTTCGACGTTCCAACGCCGCCTCCGGCACCCGGCACCGAAAAGTTGCGTGCTACGCCGTCGATGCCCGTATTGAACAGGAACGGCTGCGGACCGAAGCCGTCGCCGATCATGTTGGGTGTGAAGCTTCTCTGGCTGACCGCGGAGGTACTCGCTGAGGCCGGGGGATTGAGCGGTTGCGCGGCGGCGTCCGCCGCCTGTCCGGCCCCCGGTTGACCGGGCAGAGTGTTCAGCGGCTGCATCTTCAACGGCGAAGGTGGTGCCGGAACTTGTGCCACGCAGTCCCGAACGTGAGACAACAACGTCCCCACGAGGAAGGCGACCGCGAGCAGCCCGCCGACTCGGCCAACTCGAAGATTGTGAGAATGTCTTGTCATGTGAGCGTTCTCGGGGACGTGGGCTGGCGAATAGAGACCGGACGACGATTCAACTTCGCCTCTCGTAAAACTCGGATAATTGGTTACGGAACGAAACTAAGAATGGGAATGCCGCTGCAACTTGCGCCGCCAACACATCCTGACGTCCGTTTTGCCGCGAACGCGGTCCGAAAGGGTTCGCTGCGGCAACTTCCGCCGATTGCCGCCGCGGGCTATTCCCCGGCATCACGACGGTTAGGCGAGCGGCAGGAATGAACCTACAAGCACGCAGCGCAAGCGAGTGAGTTGTCAGACACACTCGCTTGCGCATCGTGCTTGTAGGTGGGTAAACTTTCATTTGCCGCTCGCCTGATTGTTATGATCGGTGGCGACGACTCGCACCGTTCGGGGTCGACTCTCCCAAACACCGGGGCGAATCCGACCAATGGACTACTGAAGTTGGGCTCTCCGCCATTCCTGTTGAAAGTTGCGTGAAATGAGCGGCAAGGCGCTAGCCGCCGGTGATTTCCAGCAAACCGGCGGCTAGCGCCTTGCCGCTCACGGGTGTTGTTCAACAGGAATGGCGGAGAGCCTGACGTTGGCATTTCATCAAGTCACAGCATCCATGTCGTCAGGCATCAGGAATCCACCATGATCCACCCGGAAGTTCGCGATCGTGACGTTGTTCGTCTGTTCCGCGTCTCGTCTTGGCCGACGCTGCGTGTTCGGTCGGGCACGATCGGCGCGGTCTTGGGATTGTTGGCCGCAACGCTTTTATTGACGGGGGATTTGCGGAGGGCTGTCGCTCAACAGGGACGCGATGCCCGCGTCGTGCTGACGGCGGGTGGGCCGACGGCGGCCGTTCGATCAATGGCGTTCTCGGCCGATGCGCGGCGGTTGTATGTGGCCGGGGCCGACAAGTCCGTCGAGATCTGGAGTCTGCCGGAAGCGCGCGGCGCGGCACCGGATCTCAAGCTGGTCAATCACGCGCGCTGGCCGATCGCCCGGCATGACCGCGGGCAGATCTGGGCGCTCGCCATCAATGACACGCGCAGCCTGATGGCCTTCGGAGGGTATGGAGCCCAGTCGATCAGCGGCGACGTTTCGATCGCCGAATCGGTTCAGGGTCGGCAGCTCACCATCCTGCCGCCGCCGCGTCCGAACGAGGATCCGCAGCAGCGGTTTATGAACGGGCATTTGCAGACGGTCAACTCGGTGTCGTTTTCTCCCAACGGCGAGTGGCTGGCGTCGATGAGCCTCGACGGTGACCTGCGATTGTGGTCCGTTGGCACTTGGACGTCTCAGCAGGTCCTGAAGGTGGGCGAGAATCCCCTGATGTCGAGTGTCTACGTGCAGTTCCTGTCGAACACTCAGTTCGTGGCCTCGACGACTCCGTCAGCGGATCCTGCCAAGCCGCAGCCTCAATTGACGATGTTGACCATTGGTACCGATCGGCAGGTGACGACGGAGATCCTCAAGTTGCCGCACAAGGTGCTGATCACCGCGCTGGGGCGCGATCCGAATTCCAAACGCTGGTATTCGGGAGACGCGAACGGTCAGCTCGCGATCTGGCAGGGGACGCAGAACTCGCTGGTGAAGGAACCGTTTCGCAAGATGCCGGTCCGAGCGATCTCGGCCAGCACGAACGGTCTGGTGCTCACACTGCACTCACCGACGATGGCCGCGATTGCAACCGGGAAGAGTGAACTCGCCTACGCCGAACTCCACCAGGCGACGGCAACGGACCTGACGCTAGTCGAACGCCGCGAATGGAACCTGACCGGTGAGACACTCGCCGCAGCGATCAGTGCGGATGGCAAGTACGCGGCGATGACACGACCGGGCGAGGCGGCGGTCGAGGTCTTCTCGCTCGTGGACCCGAAGAACGAGCGACGGCTCAAGCCATTCACGGCGCAGCGTCCGACGGTCCTGGCCGGCTCGGGAGCGACGGTCCAGAAGGTCCAGTTCGTCAAGGAGCCCGGTTCGCTGCTGGCGATCTCGAACAATGTGAACGGCGAATGGACGCACGGCTTCAATCTGGCGACAGCGGAAGTGGTTCGACCGAGTGCCTTGGGAAATGTTCAACCCGCGCACGCGGCACCGGACTGGGCGATCAGTGCCGGACCTTCCTTCGAGGGGCAGGAACAAACCGTCGCGATCCAGACGAATGGAGTCGAGCGGGCCAAGCTCACGCTGTCTCATCAGAAGCATGGTCACTACGCCGCGCACGGTTGGCTCTTCGAGCAGGACAAGACGGCACCGTCCGCCGTCGCGATCGGCACCCTGCGCCAGAACGGGATCTTCGTGTACGACCTGCGCAAGGCCGGTGAAGCCCCGCTGCTGCGCTACTATCGCGATCACACGAACGCGATCACGTCGCTGAGTCAATCCGCCGACGGACGCTATCTGGCGACCAGCTCGCAGGACCAGACCATTCGATTCTGGAGCTTGGCCGGCCTGTTTGCCGACCCCGGCACCGTTTCACGTCGAGTCGCCTGGGGTGGCGACTTTGTCGTTCAAGACGGCAAGCTGGTCGTCACGTCGCTGCTGGAGTTCGGCATCTTGAAGGGACGCCGCCTTCAAGAGGGAGACCAGATCGTCAAGATCGCGCACGCAGACGAGGTGAATGGCCAGCGCGTCGAACTGACGGAACCGCCGGCCATGTTGAAAGCCCTCGCCGAGCGGCCGTTGACGGAGTCGTTCGAGATGCATCCGTCGCGCGCCGGTGCCAACGTCGCTCCGTTCATCGTGACGCCCGCGTGGGAGCCGATGTCAACGCTGTTCATCGACCGCCGCAACGAGTGGGCCGCGTGGACTCCCGCCGGCTACTACAACGCCAGCGTCGATGGCGACGAGTTGTTCGGGTTCCAGATCAACCCGGCGACTCGCGGCGGAGACCCTCAATTCCTGCGGGCCGAACAACTGCGCGAGGACTTCGAGCGACCCGACCTGATGAAACAACTCTTCGCCCTCGGTTCGTTTGACGCCGCCGCCAAGTCGGTTGCACTCACAACAAAAAATCCCGGAGCGATCGTGGCGCAGATGCCGCGCGTGCAGATCAATGCGCCGGCGTCGATGACCAGTTTTCCGTTGGGGACCGAAGTCGCCATCGCGGTCGATGTGAATTATCAGGGTCGGCCCGCCGAAGAATTCCGCATCGAGGCGTGGGTCAACGGTTCCAAGCTGGGTGCGCCGGCATCGTCGGTGGTCGCCGGTGTCGGTCGGCAGACGTGGACCATCACACCGACTCCGGGTGAGTATCAGGCACTGGTCAAAGTGACCTCGCTCGGTCCGACGCTGACGGCCGGGCTGTATTCCGATGCGCAGATGCCGTTCGTGGTCTCGGGACAGCCGCAGGTCCGCACGGTCCACGTGCTGGCGGTCGGCGCGAACAACTATCAGGGCGATCTGCGATTGAACTTCTGCATCAGCGACGCCAGCGATTTCGTGAAGCTGATCGGTGACAGCGAGGGAGCGCACTACAAGCTGGGACTGGTGAAGCTCGTCGTGGACGATGCCTCCGCCGGGGCCGACCGGTTCGAGAAGAGCGCCTTCCAGAAGGAACTCAGCGCGTTTGCCAGCCAGATCAAACAGACCAAACTGCAATCGCACGACATCGTCATGATTTTTGTGGCGGGTCACGGTGAGGTCGTCGGCAAGGAGTACTACTTTGTCCCGCCGATCGCCGAAATCAAAAATCTGTCTCAACTGGCGGTCATCCAACGGCACTCGATTCCGTGGTCGGCGTTCCGCGGATTCGTGGAGGAGATCCCAAGCTGCGGCAAGGCTTTTTTCTTGGACACCTGTTACTCGGGGAACATCGCGGGGCTGGAGTCCGAGAAGGCCAAGCTGCGGCCCCTGAAGAACCTCAACACCGTCGTGTTTGCCGCAACATCGGAAGACCAGGCAGCGCGCGAGGACGACCAGAGCAAGCACGGCCGGTTCACGACATTTCTGTTGGAGGGGCTGGGCGGACAGGCGGATGGCAGCTCGGTGACACCGCAACTCGCCGGACTGCCGCCCGCCGAACCGGATGGCCGAGTCAGCCTGCTGGAGACGATGGGCTACGTCTCACGCCGCGTGTACGAGAAGTGGCGCGAACAACAACCGAGGTATTCTCCCGTGTCGCTGATCCGCTTCCTGAACGATCCGATCATCGATGTCCGACAGCCAACTGCCTCGCAGGACGGAAAGTAAGGATCGGCGCATCAATCACCGTCGGGATCGATCTTGTTGCCACCAGCCAACAGCGACAGCCACACCAGGATTGGCAGAACAATGGGGGCAGAACGATGAAGACGTGACCGACAAAAGTCCGATTCAGGATTCCTAGCTGCCATCGCAAGAGTCCGGGGGCTTACGCCGCCCGGCTCACCAGTTCTGTCGGAAACGTCAATGAAGAATCAGAATTCGTCTTTTGTCTTCATCGTTCTGCCCCCATTGTTCTGCTAGTCGATTTCGTTTTCAGACAGTTGTTGAAGTCGGGAGACCCACATGCCGTCCGAACCGCAGCCGTCTCCAAGTACCGGACCGACTGTCTTGGAAGAGCAAGTCAGCTTGCCGACGATGTCGGGGGAACAGGCCA
>JAYTIB010000595.1:0-10464 GCA_043732205.1 Schlesneria sp.
GTCTGCATGATGAGTGACGTCTTGCCCGAGCCACTGACTCCCGTGAGACAGACCAACCCCTCCAGCGGCAGGTTCAACGACACGTCGTGCAGATTGTGCAGCGTGGCTCCGCGCAGAGTGATCCAGTGTCGCGGCTCGAACGAGGCGCGATCGATCGGCAGCCCGGAACTTCGTCGCCGGAGTTCGCGGCCTGTCACCGAGGCTTCGCACGAGACGAGCCCTTCCGGGGGACACGCCGCCACCAGTCGTCCGCCCGCCGTGCCGGCACCGGGACCGATTTCAATCGTATGATCGGATTGGCGGATCACTTCCAAGTCATGTTCCACGACGATCAGCGTGTTGCCCTGATCCCGCAACTGGTGCAGCGTTCGCAACAGACGCTGAGTGTCGGTGGCGTGCAGTCCCGCCGTGGGTTCGTCGATCACATAACAGACTCCGGTGAGTTGGCTCCCGAGGCTGGCGGTCAACCGCGCCCGCTGGAACTCGCCCGCCGACAACGAATCACCGGCGCGGTCGAGGGTGAGATAGTCCAACCCCAAGTCAACCAGAACCTGCAGCCGGTTGATGATCTCGGGAACCAGATGGCGCGCCGCATGCACAGCCGCATCGTCCGATGACATTCCTCCCGGCAACTGCATCCAACCGTTGATCCTCCCCAAGATGCCGGGTGCCGTCATGGCCGTCAGTTGGCCGATCGAGACTCCCTCGATCAACACCGACAACGGGAGCGAAGACAACCGATGCCCTTTGCAGTCGGGGCATGTTGATGGCAACGAGCCTGCGGAGGGATCGGTGTTGATCAGGATCCCCAGCCCATGACAGGTGGGACACGCACCGCGCGGGCTGTTGAAACTGAAGTCACCCGGCTCGATGGACGGGAAACTGGCGCCACAGGGGATGCACGCCAGACGGCTGCTGTACAACCGGTCCACCCAGACACTGTCGGCGTCGTGACTGAGAATGCACTGCCCCTGGCCGATCTGCAGCGCGAGATCGATCGACTCCTCGACGCGTGATCGAATCCCCTCCTTGATGACCAGCCGGTCGACGACGACTTCGATTTGGTGCGGCTTGTTGACCGACAACTCGGGCGGCGACGACAAGTCGACCAGTTCACCGTCGACCCGAGCCCGGACAAAGCCGTCACGGGCGATGCGCGCCAGCACTTCCGCATGCGCGCCAGGCTGGTTGCGAACCACGGGGGCCAGCACCAGCACCTTCCGGCGCTCTTCCAGTTTCAACACCTGCTCGACGATCGATTCGCGCGACTGGCTCGACACGGGCTGCCGGCAGTTCGGGCAATGCAGACGACCGATTCTGGCGTACAGCAACCGCAGGTAGTCGTACAGATCGGTGATCGTCGCCAGCGTCGTTCGTCGCCGCGGACCGCGCGACCGCTGCTCGATCCCCAGCGTGGGTGGCAGGC
Organism: Schlesneria sp.; assembly: GCA_043732205.1. GTDB lineage: Bacteria > Planctomycetota > Planctomycetia > Planctomycetales > Planctomycetaceae > Schlesneria. Next base: position 1,427 of record JAYTIB010000595.1, read on the forward strand.
TCTCGATCAGGTCCACGTCGGGCCGGTCCATGCGCTGCAACAGTTCGCGCGTCTGCGGCGAGACCGTCGCCAGATAGCGATGCAGTCCCTCGGCGTGGATCGTGTCGAAGGCCAGCGAACTCTTGCCGCTGCCACTGACTCCGGAGATTGTCGTGAACCGGCCGAGCGGAATGTCGACGTCGATCCCCCGCAGATTGTGCGTCCGCGCCCCGCGAATGCGGATGACATCGGTCAGGGACGCGGGCTCGACACTGGGCACGATCTCGAATTCCTTCCTCACCCGGATTGTTCATGCCCGGTGAAGAGCCGCGCTGTTCGTAGCTGAATTCGCAAGAATTCAGCGAAACATCGGATCAAGACCTGAGTTCTTGCGAACTCAGCTACGACGCTTTGACTAATCCGGGCTCACCGAACTCCCCCGGCATTGACCGGGACGGTACTCTGGTCTCCACTCTGTCTCAAGGGTGAGCTAGAATCTCCACAACGTTGCAGACGCACCCGTCATTTGCCGCCAACGCCTGCTGCTCCGGCCACGACTCATCGAGATTCCCGACATGCCTTCGCTGCCAAAAGAACTGACAAACGATTTATTGGCCCGAGTGTCAGCACTTTCGACGCCGGTCATTGCGACGATTGCAGTGGTCCATTTCCTGGCATTCCTGTGGCTGCGTGCCTGGGCTCGCCGGGACTTGCGGCGGATGGCGGCCGACTTCGATTCGTTCACCCGCGAGCTCAAGCATCGCAGCCTGTTCGAGCGGGGGGCCAATCTGTCGGACCAGATCGAAGCGTTTCTGGCCGACATCCGGGATATCCTGGACGATCCGTCGAAGAAGGCCGAGCGGCAAACACTGTGGAATCGCATGCGGATTCTGGACGAAGAACGACGCTATCTGCAGTCGCACTCGTTCGAGACCTCGTACAACATCTGCCGATCGATGATCGAGGCGTATCCGCTGGCCGGCGTCCTGGGGACGATCCTGGCCATCGGCGGAGCTCTGCATGGCGGGGGGAACGCCCAAAAGACGGTCACAGACATCGTCCAGTTCTTTGGCGATGCGATCTGGACGACGTTCGTGGGATTGTTTGCGGCCATCGGGTTGATGTTCATCAACAGCATTGTCGAAACTCAATTCCGCCGGCTCTCGGAAAACCGCCAGCATGTCCGCGAAACGGTGGCTCGCGCGAAGCGTGAACTGGCGATGGCCGCAGGAGAAGATTCCTGATGGACAGGCGCAAACTCACCCTCCAGCTCACTCCGCTGCTGGATCTGCTGTTGATCGTCTTCTTCGCCCAGTACATGGAAGTCAAGATGATCGCCGAGCAACAGTCGGCGCGCGCGGAGACCGGGCGGGAAGAAGCCCGCACCGACTTGGATGCGGTTCAAAAGCAACTGGCAGACTTGCAGCGGCAACTGGCCGAGCGGGAACAGAAGCAACGCGACACCGAACGCGCCGAATACTCCAGCCGCGAACAACTGGGCCAACTGTTCGGTGAGATGTTCCGCATCCCCGCAGCGACGATTCAGAAGATCGCCGATCGCCGCAGTTCCGATGAGGCGGTGCTGTCGCCGGCCGAGATCGCGGCGTTGAAGTCCGAGTTCAAGTCGCTGTCGACCGCCCGCGCCGATCAGGTCGTCGATCATCTGCTGACGTTTGCCGAGATGAAAAAGCGGTTCGATGTCTGGGAGTTGTATGTTCAGCAGGACAACTCGCTGATCATCACCGCGGGGGCGCATCAGAAGCGGCTGCAGTCGGATGACATCAGAACCCCCGAACTGTTTTCCGATGAGTTCTTCAAGTTGTACAAGTCCTTCCCGCAGACGAAGAGCGTTGTGATGATTCTGGTGAGTTACGGTGACTCGCAATTGCGGTATCGTTGGGCCGTCATCAAGGGGCTGCCGGCGGTCGCCGAACGAATGCGACTGGACAGCAATGGAACCATCAAGTTCGAATATGCCGTGTTGGGATTCCGCCCCGAAGCGGCCCATCGACCGTGATCTGTCCCAGCGCGTTGCCTCGGACGCTGCAACAGCCAAACAGAAACAAACTCCGGCTGTAGAAAAGGTGAAACGAAATGGACCAGAATTCAGGATCGCGACTGCTGAGCACGCGTAATGTCCTCGGCGCTGTGCTGGTGGCCGGCATCGCCGCGGGGGTGTATTTGGGGGGCGTCTGGAAGGGTTTCGGGGGCGGTAGCATGCAGGGAATTGGCATCGGCGATCCGTCACCCACGCCGACGCAGAAGTCATCCGATTCCACTCAGGCCGCCAAAGATGGCACGAAGAATGGCGCGCTGCCAAAAGCGGATCCGGCATCGGACAAGACATCGACCGCGCAGGCACCACGAGTCGTCAAGGTCGTGATCGCCGACCGATCGTATTTCCTGCGCTCGGCCGATGGTGATCAGGCCGCCGAACTGAAACAGGTTGTGTCGGTGGCCAAGACCGCGGTTGGCGACGAGGACGGAATTCGCGTGCGGGTCTATCGCAAACTCTCCTCGCGAACCGCCACCGAGATCGACCTGCGCGATGCGCTGGTGGCGGCCGGCATCACCGACGAACAAACCGCTTGGATCGCCAATCCCGTCGATGATTGACGAAGGTGCGTTCGAAACAGCCAGAATGTGACGGTGCCAACGGCCTGTAAAAAACTGCGGGGCGGGTTGCAAACCCGCCCCGCAGCACTGTTTTTACAGGCGACCGTCTCCCTGTCAGATCAGTTCGGTGATGAGTTGCCGATTGTCGGCCAAGAACTGGGGCCGGCCGTTGGGGTCTGTCAGCGTCGTCGTGTTGGCGTCGATCCCCAGTTGGTGGTAGATCGTGTGGAACACGCTCTGAATGTGAACCGGCCGTTCGACCGGTTCTTCGCCGTTGCGGTTGGTCTTGCCGATCATCTGACCGTGACGCATTCCACCGCCGGCGAGGAAGAAGAACGACGCCCGTGCCCAGTGATCCCGGCCCGCCGTGCCGTTGATCCGCGGCGTGCGGCCGAACTCACCCGACATCATGATGATGGTCTGATCGAGCAGATTGTGGGCATCCAGGTCGTCGATCAGGGCGCTCAGCGCCTGATCGAGCGGTGGCAGTTGCCGTCGCATTTCCCCGAAGTTGTTGCCGTGAGTGTCCCAGCCACCCCAAGAGAGGGCGACGCAACGAACACCGGCCTGGACCAGACGGCGGGCCAACACGAATCGCTCATTGCCCATCCCGTTGTCGGTGCCGTAGCGCTTCAGCAGGCGGGGGTCTTCGTTCCGCAGATCCAGCGACTTGGCCAGATCCCCCGAGGTCACGATGCCGACCGCCCGCTCAGTGAAGCTGTCGATGGCGGTTAACATGCCGTGGTTGTCGACATCGCGCCGCAGACGATCCAAACCGGTCAGCAGTTCCTTGCGATCATCCAGGCGGTTCAAGCTGATCTGCTGGTTCAGTGTCAGGTTCTGGCGACCCTCGCCATCGGGACGGAAGCCCGCGTTGATCTGGCCCACGAAGCCGGACTTCGTCCATCCGGTCAGGTCGACGAATGTCGGCGCGGTGCCATGCTTCGTCGATTGCGACGGGCCCCACAGCTTCGACATCACCGAGCCGATTCCCGGCCGGCCACCCATGTTTCGCAGTGACGATTCACTCCAACCCGAGTCGCTTTGCTGGGGAGCGTGTTCGTCCCGCAGTCCCGAGATCGATCGGACGACGGAAAACTTGTCGCCACGTCGGGCCAACTGGGGCATCAGTTCACAGATTTCCATCCCCGGAACATTCGTCGAGATCGGCATGAACTCGCCCCGGAACTCCTTGGCCGCTGATGGCTTCAGGTCGAAGGTGTCCATGTGAGTCGGACCACCGGGCAGATAGATGTTGATGATCGACTTGCCCGTCGCCCGCGATCCCGCTGCCTGTTCAGCCTGAAGCAGCTTCGGCAGGCTGAGACCGCCCAGTGCCAGTCCGCCCACTCGCAGGAAATCGCGCCGCGAAACGCCGTCACAAAACCGCTGTTTCTGACCAAGGAATGTCAACATGGCTGGAAGCTCCACAAAGGGTGGGGGCCTGATCGTCAAGGCCTGTGGTTTGGCGGGAGATCTGTCTTGTTCGCTGGCTGGCCAACCGGGCCATCGGGAGGAAGTCTACTCTACGGCGACCGAACAAATCAACATCTACCGATTATTCGGCCATTCGACGGCAGACTCCGCACCATCAAGTGGCGAAAGCCGCAAGAAAGTTACGTCCATACCAGCGGAGAATAGGCTTTGGGACCGTTCGAGAACATATTGTCGTGGATCGCTCCGCGATCCAACGTTCTGATCGCGGAGCGATCAGCGACAATGCGACAGTTAATTCTCGAACGGTCCTTATTCCTCGCGCGGCCCGACCCAAGGTGTTTAGCAACTGTGCATTTTCAAATTCCGAGAGTTGTTCCGAGAGTCAGTCAGCAAGCAACCCGAAGCGTGAGCGAGGTCGGTTGTTTTCCAAGACTCTGACATCGTCGCCTTCTGGAGCGACCGCCCTCGCTCACGCTTCGGGTTACTTTCAGAACTCTCGGAATTTGAAAATGCACAGCCCCTTAAACATCTCAGGCAAGGCCGCGCGAGGCATCAACGTGCCAATGAACCCGAGGTCAACGCTTGTGATTTGGAGGCTGCAAAAAACGACGCATGGCTGGACCTGTCCAAGACGCGGTAATTTCAGTGTCTGCTTCAACTCGCCGTGCTGACATGGTATCGATGGTGGTGTTCGTTGTCTCATTTGTTTCTCATGGCCGGAGGTCAGCATGGTGGCTCGCAGCGTTTGTCGCGTGTTGTTGGCTGGGTTGTTGATGGCGGTGGCGGCTCCGCTGTTGGCGGCGGAGAAGTCTTTGAACGTGCTGTTTGTGGTGTCGGACGATTTGTGTCCGCGGCTGGGTTGTTACGGCGATCCGTTGGTGAAGTCGCCGAACATTGATCGGCTGGCGGCGCGGGGCGTGCGGTTCGAGCGGGCGTACTGTCAGTTTCCGCTGTGCAATCCGTCGCGAGCGTCGTTCCTCACCGGGCTGCGGCCGGACTCGACCGGCGTGTTTGAGAACTCGACGCAGTTCCGCAAGAACGTGCCCGACCACGTCACACTGGGGCAGACGTTTCAGAAGGGGGGCTACTTCGTGGCTCGCGTCGGCAAGCTGTATCACTACGGCGTGCCGGCTCAGATCGGGACCGACGGGCTGGACGATCCGCCGTCGTGGCAAGAGCGGATCAACCCGCGCGGCCGCGACAAAGACGACGAAGAACTCATCTTCACGCTCACCCCAAAGGCCGAAGGAGCGGCACGCTTCGGCGGGACGCTCAGTTGGCTGGCGGCCGACGGCGAAGACGCCGAACAAACCGACGGTCTTTCGGCAGCCGCCGCGATCAAGCTGATGGAACAGCATCGTGAGAAACCGTTCTTCATCGCCTGCGGATTCTTTCGGCCGCACACGCCGTATGTCGCGCCGAAGAAATGGTTCGACCTGTACCCGCTCGACAAGATCAAGCTGCCGGTGCTGGCCGCCAACTACAAAGCGGGGGTGCCGGAGCCGGCGTTCCTGTCGCACAAGCCGGAGCAGTCGAACATGACTGACGAACTCCGCAAGCAGGCGATCCAGGCGTATCACGCCTCGACCAGTTTCATGGACGCGCAAGTCGGCCAGTTGCTCGATGCACTGGATCGTTTGAAGCTGACGGACAAGACGATCGTCGTGTTCCTCAGCGATCATGGCTATCACCTCTACGAGCACGGCCTGTGGCAGAAGATGTCGTTGTTCGAGAACTCCGCCCGCGTGCCGTTGGTGATCTCCGTCCCCGGCAGCAAGCACGCGGGGCAAGTCAGCCGTCGCACCGTTGAGTTGGTTGATCTGCATCCGACGCTTGCCGAGTTGTGTGGTCTGACCGCGCCGAGCAACCTCGACGGCAAGAGCTTCAAACCGCTCCTCGATAATCCGAAGGCCGAGTGGGACAAGCCCGCGCTGACACAGGTGACTCGCGGCACGCCGACGATGACGAACGCACCGACCGTTAAGCCGACGATTGTTGGCCGCTCCATGCGCACCGAACGCTATCGCCTCACCGAATGGAACGGCGGCAAGAACGGGACCGAGTTGTACGATCACGACTCTGATTCGGGCGAGTTGAAGAATCTCGCGAATGATGCGGCTCAGGCAGCGACGGTGGCTGCGCTGCGGAAGGAATTGCGTTTGCGCTACAAGCTCAAAGTGGAATAACGGCGATCGGCTTTCGGCCATCGGCGTTCGGCCGGACGGTTTGTCGCTGAACTCGCAAGAGTTCAGAGGATCGCCAAAACCGGCTGAATTCTTGCGAATTCAGCGACGTCAAACAGCAACGTGAATTTGAAAGTCGTTCAAAGTGAGTGACGTTGGGCGATGGCGGCCATGTGTGCGGAACCGCGAGAGACTCGTGCGGATGTCGGCGCTGTGATCGCGTTATGACAACGCCTCGGCGTGTGAGCCGGAGGGGCGCAAGTTTTAAGTCGCGGAGAAGCCAATTCGAGCCGCGATTGTGGGGAAGCGGACGACTTGGCCGAATGTCCGTTTTCTCACGGTCGAAGCTCGACATCACAGGTGATCCATCATCAATATCCCAATGGCCCTGACTGTGATTGCCATCGGGCTGGCGGTTCGGCGCGGGCCGCGACAAAATGCGGGCGACGGTCAAACTCGCGGGTTTCGTGGCGGGTGAGCGGTTCCAATGACCGACAACCATTTCAGGGGCTCCGCCAGTCGTGTCGAAAAGAGAAGATGAGACCTTCGGTCAACCGTTTCGGCGGGGTCGGGAGACCCGCGCCGAACAGGGGTTGGGTCGGGAGACCCGTGTCGAACAGATTGAGGATCAGTTGATGCCGCGGCTGTTGCTGGTGGAACGAGATGCGGCGCGCCGGGATGCGCTGTCATTCATCCTGGGCGAAGCGGGTATGGACGTGATCCAGAGCACGGATCATGCGGATGCCGTGCGGTTGCTGGCCGCCGGAGCGATCGATCTCCTGCTGGTGGGCGATGGCGATCTGCGGCTGTTGGATGACCTGCCGCGCCGCGAAGACTCGACCCTGCCTGTGCCAGCGCTGGCGTTGATTGATCCGGGCAACGCCGCCGGGATTCTCGGCAGCCTGTCCGCGGGGGTCCGCGGGATTGTCTCGCGGGACAGACCGTCCCACGAGATCGTGGCCCGGATCAAGACGATGCTCAATCCCCCCGATGCAGTCGCAGCGAATCCCCACCAAGTGACGATTTCCGGTGACGGGTCGTTGCAGGAGCGAATCTTTCGGCAGCAGGATCTAGTGGAAGCCTTGGAGTCGGCCTGCGACGACATCGCGCGGTTGCAACAACGCTATGCGGACGAGTTGTCGCAGCGCCGCAAGGTCGAACTGGCGCTGATGGAGTCGGAGGCGTTCTACCAGTCGCTGGTCGAGACCCTGCCGCTGGCGATGCTGCGCAAGGATCTGCAGGGCCGGTTCACATTCGCCAACCGCCTGTTGTGCGAGGCCCTGCGACGGACGCCGGACGAGATTGTCGGGCGCACGGACTACGATTTCTTCCCGCGCGAATTGGCCGAGAAATACCGCGGCGACGACCGGCGGGTCATGGAGGCCGAGCACGATCTGGAGCTCACCGAAGAGTTTCAAGCCCAGACCGGCGAGCGGCGATTCACGCACGTGGTCAAGACTCCGGTGTATGACGCGACGGGAAACCTGGTGGGAATCCAGGCGATCTTTTCGGATGTGACCGACAAGAAGCGCGCGGAAATGGAACTGAACCAGACACGCGCCCGGTTGCAGGCGGTCCTGGACGCCGCGACGCAGGTGTCGATCATCGCCACCGACGTCAACGGCGTGATTGACGTGTTCAATGCCGGTGCCGAGCTGATGCTGGGTTACTCGGCCGAGGAAATGGTCGGCCGGCAGACGCCGCGGATCATTCATCTGGAAAGCGAGGTCGTGTCCCGCGGCCAAGAATTGACGAAGGAATTGGGCCGCACGATCGAGGGGTTCCGCGTCTTCGTCGAGAACGCCAGCCGGGGGCAGACCGACGAGCGCGAATGGACCTACGTTCGCAAGGATGGCAGCCGGCTGCCGGTGAGCCTGGTCGTGACCGCCCGCCGCGACCGGGACGGACATGTCATCGGGTTTTTGGGAATCGCCACCGACATCTCGGCGCGGAAGCGGGCCGCGGCCGACATCCTGAAAGCCAAGGAGGCGGCCGAAGCGGCGAACCGCGCCAAGAGTGATTTCCTGGCCAACATGAGTCACGAAATCCGCACGCCGATGAACGCCATCATCGGTATGACGGAACTGGTGCTCGACACCGAGATCAATCCCACCCAGCGCGAATACCTCGCGATGGTCCATGAATCGGGTGAATCGTTGCTGGCCGTCATCAACGACATCCTCGATTTCTCGAAGATCGAAGCGGGGAAGCTGAGCCTGGAACGGACTCCGTTCAACATTCGCGAAGTGCTGGGCGACACGCTGAAGTCGCTGTCGCTGCGGGCGCACCGCAAACGGTTGGAACTGGTCTGCCACATCGCTCCGGATGTGCCGTTCGCGATTGAGGGCGATCCGCATCGATTGCGGCAGATGGTGATCAACCTGGTCGGCAACGCGATCAAGTTCACCGAAGCGGGCGAGGTCGTGCTGGATGTCGCGGTGGAACGGACGGAAGAGACCGGTCCCATGCTGCACTTTGGTGTGGCGGATACCGGAGTGGGAATCCCCCAGGAAAAAATGGACACCATTTTCGAGGCGTTTGAACAGGCGGACACGTCGACCACCCGGCGCTACGGCGGCACCGGGCTGGGGTTGGCCATCGTGGCGCGGTTGGTCGACCTGATGGATGGAAACATCTGGGTCGAAAGTGAAGTCGGCCGCGGCAGCGTGTTTCACTTTACGGCCCGGTTTGGCGCGGCCAGCGCGGACCTGCTGCCGAACATTTCCGAAATCCATCCCCCGGTGCTGCGGGGACTGCGGGTACTGGTGGTCGACGACAACGCCACCAGCCGCCGCATCCTGACCGAAATGCTCACCAATTGGG
>JAYTIB010000596.1:0-4064 GCA_043732205.1 Schlesneria sp.
GATCCCCCGCGCCGCAAGAACGCGGGCGTCCCCACGGAATGAGCGTGGGAGACATCGCGTGCGGTCTCGAAGGAGACATCTGCGGATTTCTTGTAGCCACGCTCGCCACGCGCCGTCGATTTTCCGTCGAGTCGGCCTGACCCCCGTCTTCTTGGTTGTTGCAAGCGAGTAGGCTTCAGAAGTGCTGTTCGACATCGCGTGCGCCGTTCAGCCAGACGCTCATGGCCGCGGGCGGCGATGTCATCGAAGAAGGCGTTTATACCTCACGCGGCCTCAAGTGAGACGTTTAGCCCCAACGCCATCGGCGTGGGAGCGATCAACGCGGTGCCCCCATTCCCGCCCACGCCGATGGCGTTGGGGCTAAACGTAAAACCTCTCATTCATGACCGCGCGAGGTATAGTTCGCCTTCACCGTCCAGCGTCACGACATCGCCTCGTTCCAAGACGGCCAGCCCGAGATCGAGTTCCCGCCGCAACTCTTCGCGCGGCCGTTCGCGGTCGCGCAACAGTCGCCCGCCCGCCACCAGCGCCTCGTCGGCCGACAAATACTTGCCGCTCGCCACTCCAGTGGCACGTGTGAAGCCGACCCCTGATTGCAGCTTCCCGGGCCGCCGAGATGACGACTCGTCTTCGGCGTGAACCGTCGATTGCATTCAGGGGTCGGGGCGGTCACGATGTCGCTTCGCGTCACTTCCCGCCGGTTCCTCTTGATCGATGATCGCCGCACGCATGACCGCCCTGATTGACCTGGTTGAGATCACGAAGGACTACGGCCGGTTTCGGGCGTTGGACAGTGTTTCGTTGAAGATCGAGTCGGGGATCACCGGGTTGCTCGGGCCGAATGGGGCGGGGAAGACGACGCTCATCAAGGTGCTGCTGGGGTTGGTGAAGACGACGTCCGGGCGTGGCCGGCTGCTGGACTTTGAGCTGGGTCGGCAGAATCGCGAGATCCGGGCGAATGTCGGTTACATGCCCGAAGACGACTGCTATCTGCACGGCATGACGGGCGTAGAGTGCGTGCAGTTTGTCGCCCAACTGTCGCGGTATCCCGCGGTCGAGGCGTTGCGGCGGTCGCATGAGATCCTCGATTTCTGCGGGCTGGCTCAGGAGCGCTACCGCACGGTCGAGACCTACTCGACCGGCATGCGACAGAAGCTGCGGTTCGCCCAGGCGATCGTTCACGATCCCCCCGTGTTGATTCTCGACGAACCGACATCGGGGCTCGACCCGGAAGAGCGGCAGGTGATGCTCAACCGCATCCGGCTGCTGGCGCGCGACCACGGCAAGGCGGTGCTGCTCTGCACGCACATCCTGCCCGACGTGCAGTCGATCAGTGATGCGGTGGTGATCCTGGCGCGGGGGAAGGTTCAGGTCGCGGACACGTTGTCTGTGCTGAGTCGCCCGGCCATGCCGTCTCTCGAAGTGCGGTTGCTCGGCACCACCGATCGCTTCGTGGACACGCTGCGCGGACGGGGCATCAACATCGAACTGCGATCGAACGGGGGGCTCGTGCTGCTGGGGGCGCCCGATCAGTTGGCTCCCCAAGTCTGGCAGGCGGCGGACGTGTGCGGCGTCGGTGTCTGCTCGATGACTCCGTCGCGGAACTCGCTCGAAGAGATCTTTCTGAATGCGGTGCGGGGGGGAGGACTCGATGACTGAATCATCCGCGGGATCATCCGCAGGCGGACTGTCGGCCACGGTTCTCGATGCGCGTTCCACTCCGACGAGCGTCCCGACCAGCCGCGGGGTCAACAACCTCGGCTATCGAGGCGGGACCGATCAACTGGTCCCCGGTTGGATGCGCTGGTGGGTGATCACCGCGGTCGGCGTGCGCCGCGCCTGGCAAAGCCGCTGGCTGCGGCGAATGCTGATGTTCGCCTGGATGCCGGCCATCGGGTTTGGAGTCGGCTTCTTCCTGTGGGAGCAGGCGGCGCTGCATGCCGACTGGCGGTTCTTCCTGATGCGCGCGATGCCGCCGACTCCCGAGCTGCAATGGATTCGTGATGCCGTGGAGTCGGAGAATCTGGACGAGAGCCGCCATGCGGTGTGGGCCTGGTTGCTGCAATCGTTCTTTCGTTATCCGCAGGCAGTGTTGATGGTGATGGTGGTGGGGGTGATCTCGCCGCCGCTGATTTCGCAGGACATCCGCTCGCGGGCGTTCCTGTTGTATTTCTCGCGACCGCTGACGCGCGCCGAGTATCTGTTTGGCAAGTTGGCCAGCATCTGGGCCTATCTGGCGGTCATTTCGACCGTGCCGGCCCTGGCGCTGTACCTGTTGGGAATCCTGCTGTCGCCGGATCTCAGTGTTGTGGCTTCGACGTGGGACTTGCCGCTGCGAATCATCGGCGCGTCGCTGGTGTTGATGCTGCCGACATCGATGCTGGCGCTCTGTTTCTCATCGCTGACTCAGGAGAGCCGCTATGCCGGGTTCGCCTGGTTCGCGGTCTGGATTCTGGGCTGGTTCACCTTCATCGCCGCGTCGTCGGCCGAAGCGGTCAATTCGGGCCAGCAGACGTATCAGGCACAAGCACGAATGCAGCGGGAGCAACTCCGAGAGCAACGGCGGCAGCAGATGCTCATGCAGGCGGCGATTGAACAGGCCCGGCGTTCCGGCGCGCCGATTCCCAAGCTGCTGATGCCGAAGATGGAGGCCGCCACGCCGCCGGAAGCGATCAAGGAATCGGCGTGGACTCACCTGTCGCTGTATCACACGCTGGGTCGGGTTCAACGGTGGGTGTTCGGATTGGCCAAGTTTGAAGACTCGCTGGTGTCCATGCTGATCCTGATGACCCTGACCGCGGTGTCGCTGGGAATCACCTATTACAAGATCTCCGCACCGATGCGCGTGTAGTGCCGCCCGCAGGGAATCAACGACCAACCATGTAGGACGGATTTCCAATCCGTCCGTCAGAGCCGGACACAAGCGGACGGATTGAAAATCCGTCCTACGGGTCGATCAATTCCTGCGAGCGGCTGGCGACCGGAGTAACGAGACGGATGGGCGATGATTGAACTGCGGAACGTCACGAAGCTGTATGGCAAGGTGATCGGTGTGAATGACTTCACGCTGACACTGGGGCCGGGCGCGTACGGACTGCTGGGACCGAACGGTTCCGGCAAGTCGACGCTGCTGAATCTGATCACCGGTCAGCTTCGGCCGACCCTGGGAACCGTGCGGGTCATGGGGGAATCACCGCGCAACAACGCGGCGCTGTTTCGACGCTTGGGATACTGTCCAGGGAGCGAGGGGTTGTACTCCGATGTCTCGTCGTTCGAGTGGGTGAAGTATCTTCAGCAACTGCAGGGGATGACGGCCGCCAACGCCGATGCGGCCGCCGCGACCGCGTTGGAACTGGTCGGCATGACCGCGTCGATGCACCGGCCGATCTCCAGTTATTCGCGCGGGATGCGGCAGCGGACGAAGCTGGCCCAAGCGATCGCGCACAATCCCGATTTCCTGATCCTCGACGAACCCTTCAGCGGACTCGATCCCGTCGGCCGGCACGAACTGACCACCGTGCTGCTGGACTGGATCGGGCTGGGAAAGAGCCTGCTGTTCGCCAGTCATGTGCTGCACGAGATTGAATCGATCACGCAGTCGTTCCTGTTGATTTGCGGGGGCCGGCTGCTGGCCTCGGGGACGGCGGAGGATGTTCACGCGATGATGGTCGGCCTGCCGAACGAGGTGGCGTTGAAGTGCGGCGATCCGCATGCCCTCGCGGCGCTGCTGCTGCGCGAGCGGGCGGTGGACTCGGTCCGCATTGTCGGCAGCACCGTCACCGTGGCGACCCGGCAGCCGTCGCGGCTGTACGAACAACTGCCGGGCTGGTTGAAGAGTTCCGGCATCGAAGTGACCGAGATGCATTCGGCGGACGAGTCGTTGCAGGCGCTGTTCAATTCACTGATGAAAATGCACCGGGGTGAACTGTGATGGGGAACGTCGGGGCGGTGTTTCTGTTCGAGTGGCGTCGCTCGCTGACCGTACCGCGGATGGCGTGGTGGCTGGTGCTCGCGGGCTTTCCCGTGTTCATCATCGGACTGATCCGGTTCACCGTTGATGCCTC
>JAYTIB010000597.1:0-4064 GCA_043732205.1 Schlesneria sp.
CCGCTGGACTTCATCATGCGAGGCAAGAAAGGGCTGGTGCAGCCTGCCGTGAAATGTCGAGGCCGAGAATACCTGCGGATCATCTACGGCCCCGACTACACAGCCGATGAGCATCTCACTCGACTGCGGAGCCGTGGGCTGGGAGCCAAGCGGTCGCTGGCATTGCGTGAGTTCGCCCTCGGCATCGAAGGACTGGAACGCTTCGTCCGGCACGAACCGCTGCGACGAGTCCACGAGTGCGTCTTCGGCGTGCTGGCGTTGGAAAGCGAGCCGGTGGACCCGAGGTTGTAGGAAGCGTTGATCATGCGGGCTGATACTGTCGCATTGTCGCCTTTCGCTCCGCGAAAGGACGTTCTTTCGCGGAGCGAAAGACGACAGTAATTGATGCGCCGCCCCTAAGCACCGTCATTCCGCAACGCCCGTTGGAGCGGACACTGGTCAGGGGCCGCTGCTCCACGACGATAATTCTCCAGCAATTCGTGGGATCTCCGGGCGAGCAATCGTCGCACTTCGCGTCGCTTCCCTTTCACCCGTGGAATGGGCATCGAGTCGTAGGCGGTCGTCTGGTGTCGCATCCACGCAATGACGGCGGCTTCGGCCCGTTCCTCGACCGGGATGCGTTTCGTGCGGGCCACTGTGCCACTGCCGACCGGAGTTGCATGATCGGCGACGACACGCGCGAGACGGCGGGCAAGATCGGCGTGGAGGGGATGAAAGGCCAGGAACGCCAGAACCGCTCCCGTGAAGTCTTCGACGTATTCCGCTTGGACCGATTCACGACGCTGGGCCGCGGCCACTTTTCGTTTGGCAAAGCTCTCCGTGGATCGCTCCGCTTCCAGATCGGCTCGAATGCGGTCGATGGTCGCCGCCGGTGCCCACACGCCCCGTGAGAAGACCTTCCGGCCCTTCTTCTCGGCAACGACCCAATGATCGCCAGCCGCCTTGACCCGACGTGTGAGGGCCGCATCACCGGGCGGAAAAAGAATCCAGTCTGCGGGTGCGGTCAGGACGCTGCCATCGGCACCACGGACGGTGTTTGGCGCAGGGCCGGGGGCGAAGGTGTTGTCGCTCATGCTATCCGTCAATCCGCGCCGGTTTTTGGAGTTGTTGTGCAATGACGTTTCCGACAAAAGTCGTGGAGCACGTTTTCAACATGCTCAAATCGCCAGAAAACAGGCACGTTGAAGACGTGTCCCATGTCCTTTCTGGACCTTTGTCGGAAACGTCAGTGATGCTTTCGGCTCTCACGTGAATCGGATCGGCTCACCATGATAGATGTGGTTTGGGCGATCGACTTCGTCTTTCCAAGTGGCGGTGTCGGGGATTCCCAGGGCGTGATAGATCGTGGCGGCGAGGTTCTCGGGACGTTGAGCATCGGAGGCCGGGTAGGCACCGTGCTTGTCCGAGGCTCCCACAACGACGCCCCCTTTGATGCCGCCGCCGGCGAGGAAGACGGACTGGACCGCCCCCCAATGATCGCGGCCGCAGACTTTGCTCGCTCCGGCTCCGGCGTTGATGTGCGGAGTGCGGCCCATTTCTCCGCACATCACGATCAGCGTTTCATCCAGCAGTCCGATTGCCTGCAGGTCATCCAGCAAGGCCGAGATTCCGCGATCGGTCGGCGGCAGCAGGCAATCGCGCAGCAGCGGGAAATTGTTTTCGTGCGTGTCCCACGATTCGTTGTTGCCGAGGTTCACCTGAACCAGGTTGACTCCCGCTTGCACCAGTTGTCGAGCCATCAGCAGCGACCAGCCGAAGGCATTGCGTCCGTATCGGTCCAGCGTCTGCGGGTCGGCGTTGTGGACATCGAACGCGCGTTGCACGTTGGTGTCGGTGAGCAACGAGATCGCGGCTTGACGATGCCGGTCAAACGACTCGACCGACGCGGCCTGTTCCAACTCGTGACGCTGCTGGTCGAGCAAGCCGCGCAGGCTGTCGCGATCCGTCAGTCGTGAGCGGCTCAGCCCCTGTGGCAAACTGAGGTTGGGCGACTGAAACGTCAGATCCTTGTTCCGCTCACGCCCACGAACGAAGTGGAATTCGTATTCCGGATACGCTCCGTAGGACTTCGCGTTGTACGGCGAGGCTTCGATGAACCACGGATCGCGGTGGCTCCCCATCAAGCCGCCGAACTGGCCGGGGAGGACTCGCCCCGTGTTGTGAATCAGCCGTTCGGGAAGCACGATGGCCGGAGGCAGATTGTTGTTTCGTCGCGGCAGTGCGTTTCCAACCACCGAGGCAATGGACGGCCAATCGCTCGACTGCGGCTTGCTGGCGTTGTAACCGGTCGGCATCGGCGTCCGTCCGGTGAGAATCGACGTGTGGCCCTGCGAGTGCTCGTTGTACGGTGTGGTGAGCGAGCGAATCAGGCTCCACATCGAACTTCGAGCCGCCAGCCTCGGCAGGTGTTCGCAAATCTGCACACCCGGTGACCGCGTGGCGATCGGCGAGAACTCGCCGCGAATCCCGGCGGGGGCGTTCGGCTTCGGATCGAAGCTGTCATGCTGAGTCAGTCCGCCGGAGAGGAACACAAAAATGACCGACTTCGCGCTGCCACCGCCCGGCGTCGGCAACGTTTCGCCGACCGCACGCAACGCGGCGACGTGATTCATCCCCAACCCCAGCAGGCCGATGCTCCCTGCTTGAATCGCCGTCCGCCGCGACATGCTCTCATGAGCAATGCCGCATTGCGGAGTGCAACCATCAAACTGCGAGTCCTTCATCCACATGTCATGGCCTCCGAAACGTTCGTGCTTCGCGGTCACTCTATTCAATCATGGCTCGGCTCTCCAGAGCCGTGCTGTTGATTCCATCAATGCGGGTGTGCGTCACGATTCTGGGGGGGGAATCCGAAAGGCGGTTCATCCAAGTCTGTCGCAGTCGCGGCGGCTGTTGGGCGAGCGGCAGGAATCGGCAGACAAGCACGATGCGCAAGGTACAAGCACGATGCGCAAGCGAGTGAGTTTTCAGGCACACTCGCTTGCGCGTCGTGCTTGTAGGGGGACAAACATTCATCGGCCGCTCGCCTTACTTCTTCAGAGTCGACAACAACCCGTTCATTCGATTTCACCCAGAATTGAGATGCACACCCCATCAATGCCGCAACACGTTGTCGCGATGCTCGGACGGATCGCCGCCGGCGTCAAGCAGCTTCTCGGATGCCCCGCCGAGGATGATTCCATTGGTGAGATTGTCACGGAATTGACCGAGGAAGATGCCGCAGTCGCGGCAGCGGACGAGCGTCTCTTCCCGTTGTTGTTGTGGCTCACGTTTGCGACGGATCGGATTCCAAGTCGGGCTTCGGCGCGTGGGGATAGTCGACCGGTTGACGGCGAACGGCGAGCTCGGGGAGCCATCAGCTTGACCTGCTTCTGAATGAGAGACGTGGCCGCCTGTTGAAAAACGTAGCTCGGACGCCTCGTCCGAGCGAAGTCCAATTGAAAACCACGGACGAGGCGTCCGCGCTACGGCTGTTTCAACAGGCTGTTACTTGGGGGCGTCCGTGTTTACTCGTTGCAGGAAGTTGATGGCGGGAAGGTGGCCATCGGGTTGGCGGGGTTGGGTGATCTCCGACCCGTCGAAGCTTTTGAAATCCGTGTCACCCAGCTTCACGTCCCGCGTGAACGAGTTGCCGGACAGTTCGCACTTCGACAAGTTGATCGCGGTGAGGTCGCGCCGCGAGCCGTGGCTGAGGTTGTTGAGCAGCTTGTGACCCGTGCCATCGACATCGGTGCGATTGTCCGCCAGGCGGCCGAGCATGTTGAAGTTGGTCCCGTTGCGAAACGCCGAGTTGTTGAGCCAGTCGCAACCACCGGGGTGATGATTGGCGTAGAAGCCGCTGTTCTTGTTCCCCACGGCGAGGCAACCGCGCACCACGTGGCGCGGAATGGGATTCGGCAGGTCGCGCGCCGCGAGGGCCCCATAGCCGCCCGCCTTGAAACCGTTGCCGTCTCCCAGCTTCTTGCCATCCGCCGACAGTCCGTTGTAGGCGGCCCAGCAGTTCTCGAACGTCACGGACTCGTGCGCACTGATGCAGTCGAACCCATCATCACTGTTGAACCACG
>JAYTIB010000598.1:0-10458 GCA_043732205.1 Schlesneria sp.
AAGCCGCCGCCCGATCGACCCTGCTGCGGACGCTTGCTGCATTCCAGATTGTCCGGTCCGTCATACCGGTTGATGCCGGTCAGTTCCAAGTCTTCGCGCGACGGGATGTCACCACCGCTGCAACCGATGCTGAACAGCCGCTCCTTCACGGTCAGTGGCACACCCGAGAGACCGAGTGGCACCGTCGGCAGTCGCTTGGGATGGTTGATCCTCACGAGACCCACGTCGGCGTCGAGATCAGTCAACAGCACGTGGCCGGGGACCGTCTCGGGTTTGGACGGCTTCGAGCTGGCGCTGGTGAACAGGTCGACTTCGATGACCGCCCCCTTCGACAGTTTCCGAAAGATGTGTCCACAGGTCAGAATCGTCGCATGACCAATCTGGCTGTCGATGATCGTCCCCGAACCGTAATTGATCGCGTTGCCATCCTTCACTCGAATCCGCACGCTCGATCGCACGGGATTCGGCTCGGGCGTGTTGCCGCGTGCGATCGGCTGATCGATCCCTGGATCGGCGGGAGGCTGCTGGTCTGATTCTTTCGTGTCAAACAACGGCGGCGGCAACTGCCGTGGAGGCTTGGAGTCCTTCAACGGCGGCGTCACGGGGACGGGTGTTCCCAGACCGGGCTCCCTGGACTCGTTGCGCCGGTCTTCGGGAACGGTTCGCACCGCGGGGGCCGGCTTGGGGAGACGATTGAGCATGCCGCGCAGTTGCTGTTCGGTCGTCGCTCCTGTCACGCGATCGAGTTCCTCACCGTTGGCGACCAGGATGAAACAGGGGATTGATTTCACTTTGAATTTGGCGGCGAGTCCCGGTTCCCGATCGACGTCGACCTTGCGGATCGGGAAGCCCTGCCGTTCGAGTCCGGAGACGATCGAACTCATCTGCTGACACGGACCGCACCAACTGGCGGTGAAGTCCAGCAGGACGTTGTCCTGATCGGCGGCGGTCGCGAGTCCGCGGGAGGCCAGCGCGAAAATGAAACCGGCACACAGAGTCCAAGCCACGGACATGCGGTGTCCCACACATCGGAAAACGGGAACACCGGCGGAATCAACCGCGGGAAAGCGCGAGCGAGAAATGGTCCGCTGCATGAATTCGGCCTCCGTGCCTTTGTAGGAATTCCAATTTCGCCGCGAGAGCGCGGCACATTTTACAACGACCCGTCACTGGCCATCCTGGCATCGGGAGGGGTCATCGCAGATCAGACTGTCCGACATGATCAGGGATGTGAATGGTGGATCTGCCGTGTTTCGCGTGCGATGGATAGATCCCGTCGGCAGAGCGCTGCGGACCAATCAATCGCGCCGAGTACAACGCGGCTGTGGACACGCACTCGGCATGCCGCGATCGATTGAAAACAAACTCTGGACACGTTTGGACGCCGCTGCTACTGTCCCGCCCGCTCGGTTGGGCTCCCGTCCAGACATTAGCAATTCTTCCGCACATCACCGTTTTTCAACCCGATCGTTTTTCACCCCGTCGTTCGATGGTTCATCGACCACCGTCCGCGGACTGAGATGCATTTGTCACGTCCAGCAGTTCCAAATTCTGGCTGTAGCTGAACTCGCAAGAGTTCAGGGAGTTGCGACAGCGGGCTGAATTCTTGCGAATTCAGCTATGGTGTCCGTCAAACTTGGAAGTACTGACGTCCGGTTCCAAAGAACGCTTTCGGAGACTGCCGGAAGCATTGGTCCCCAATGCGGGGCACTTGTGTTTCGTTCGCCACCCCAGGATGGAGTTTGTCGTGCGAACCCTGAAATTGATCACGCTCACCGTTGTCGTGGCCGCTTGTCTGCAGACCGTGTCACCGGTTCAGGCCATCGAGAACGTGAAGGGGAAGCAATACCAGCTCACCCCCAAGCACGGCCCTTGGATGGTCATGGTGACCAGCTTCCGCAATGTCCACGACAGGGACATGAAAACAGAAGGCCTGACCGCCGAGGAGGCGGCCGCCGAGTTGGTCTTCGAACTGCGGAAAGCGGGCATTCCGGCCTACACGTTCTCGCAGGACGCGGTCAAGGGCGAGGTCGACGTCAGGAACCGGCTGGGACGTGACGACCACCGGATCTACGCCGCCCAGCGCGACATGATCTGCGTCCTGGCGGGGAATTACGAATCGATCGAGGACAAGGTCGGACAGAAGACGCTGACCTACATCAAGAAATTCCATCCGAAGTTCCTGGCGGATTCGAAGAGCGGCGCGATCCTGCGGCCGGATGCGGCGCAGCGCGGTCCCCTGGCTGGCGCGTTCATGACCATCAACCCGGTGCTCAAGCCCGACGAGGTTGTGCAACGGACGATCGACAAGGAAACGAAATACCTGAACAGCGGCATCCAATACCCGCTCGTCAAGAATCCGCACAAGTACACCGTGCGCGTGGCGACGTTTGAGGGCAAGTCGGTGACGCCGCTGGGAAACAGTTCGTACCGCGGCCGGGAAAGCATGTTCGACGCGAGCCTGCGCAATCCACTCGGCTTGAACCTTGATCGTGTCGGTGTGGACGCCGCGAACCTCGCCGCCTTCATCAGAACCACCAAGGCGAAGCTCAAGGGCCAGTTTGGCGACGCGGGAATCGACGAGGCCTACGTCTTTCATGACAAGTTTCAATCCATCGTGACGATCGGCGGATTCGATTCACCCGACGACCCGCGGATCCGCCTGATCGGGCAATTCTACGGTCCCAGACTGGTCCCCGATCTGCGGCTTCTGAACGCGACCAAGCGCACGCCGGAAGCACGCCAGGCGGTGACCGAGGACGAAATCGCCAGACTGCCCAAGATCCTGACCACTCACACTGAGCAACTGCTGCCGGACAATCCGAAGCCGGATTCGCTCCCCCTGCAGGTCTGGACGTTCGACACCGAACTGAAGGTCATCCCCGTGCCGCGGATCAAGTGAGTGGATGGTGGATGGTGGGTAGTGGATAGAGGGAGGGACGCCACTCGCCACTCGCCACTTCCCACTTCCCACTACTTCAGGAACCGAATCCGTTCGGTGTCCGGCAGTCGCAGGTGCATTTCGTAGCCGCCGATCCTCAGCCGACCGGGCTTCGAGGGGAGGTGGACGAGGAACGGCTTGCCGAGCAGCAGCGAGCGGTGGACGGGGGCCTCGTCCCAGCGCCGGCTGTCGTGTGAGACCGGGCTGTTGTCACCCAGCACGAAGAACTGATCGTCCCCCAGAACGAAGGGGCGGTTCACTCCGTTCCGGCTGCGTGACGACGTGTAGTAGACGTCGCGATACAGCTTCAGTTGGTCCACGCGCACATCGAGTCCGCGGCCTCCGACCCGCACCGCGCAACGCGGAATGGGGGTCTGTTCCGGAGTCTCGATGGGCCAAGCTGGCAGCACCGGTTTTCCATTGATGGCGACCACGATCTGCCGGTCGATCAACGACATCTCGACCGTCGCTGATCCCTTGTCGAACGATGCGGGCCATTCCCCGACCGCCACCGGTTGATGGTCGTCGCCAACCAGCAAACGGATTTCACGCTGGCTGTTGTCCAAGACGCAGGCAAAGTTGCGCAGACCATCCGTCATTTGAATGGCGAACTCACCCGACCCACGCTCCATCCGGACGCGGCACGACACCATCACATCGCGGACGGGATTGGGGATCGCACCGCCGTCGGCCGGGTTGTACCCGTACTCGTCGGTCAGCGGCGTGACATGCGACGCGGCGTGCAAGTCGCGCAGCGCCGTGCGGAACCGTTCGTCTTCGGTCAGCGCCAAGACTTGCTTCAGCGCCGAATCCGGCAGCGCGCCGGTGCAACTGAGTGACTTGAACTGCGGATCGTAGCGCAGGCCGACAGGTGGCACCGTCGCGGGGGGGACATCGACAGGCCATTCTTCGAGCGGCACCGTGGTGTCGTGCAAGCCCCCCGATCGGACCCAATGCCGGTACTCGATCCATCGATACGGTTCGTGATCCGGCCGGCGCTCATTCCCCTGCCGCAGGACGAAGCCGTCGTCGTTCGCCTCCCACCCGGCGGGCTCGCGCGCTTCGCGCAACTTGACCGCCTCGTCCACCGAAGGCCGCCAATGGGGTTCATATCCGGAATCGCGCCCCGGTCGATGATCGTGATCGTGAACCAGAATCCGCATCGCCCGCTGCCGTTCGTAGTCCTTCCGCACCAACCGGCCATCAATGAACACATCGCCCTCGTTCAGTTGCAGGCGTTCGCCCGGCAGTCCCACCACGCGCTTGACATACGCTTCCGTCGGCTTGGCCGGATTGCGGAAGACGATGATTTCCCACCGCTGCGGAGACCGGTACACGTACGCCTGCTTGTTCACCAGCAACTGGTCGCCGTG
Organism: Schlesneria sp.; assembly: GCA_043732205.1. Classification (GTDB taxonomy): domain Bacteria; phylum Planctomycetota; class Planctomycetia; order Planctomycetales; family Planctomycetaceae; genus Schlesneria. The sequence goes on from JAYTIB010000598.1 coordinate 4,315, forward strand.
ATTCCGCGGCACCTCGCGCAGATCGATGCCGGCCTGCCCGCAGTTGGGACAGACCGCCTTGTTGCGCGCGCGGGCCAACTCGTCGGCGTCGTTGGGATCGTCCGTGTCATAGGCGACGCCAAACGCGAACTGGGCCTGGCAGCGGGGACATTCCACCCGCTTGTGAAACCCGAGCAGGCAGGGGGCCATCGAGCCGGTCGAGATCATGTAACCTTCCGCGGCGAACGTGCGGAAGAGCAGCACGGCGATGAACAGTGAGACGAACGATTCGCTGAGTGAACGCACCGCGCCGCGACGGTCGGGATGGAACGGCGGATCGTTCCCACGTGACGGATCATTCGCGCGTGACGGATCGTTCCCCGGTCGCACCGTCTTGTCCCGTGAGTCTGAATTCAACGTCATGTCACCTGTCGTGATGCGCGCTGGCACGTCCGTGCGGTCGACCAGGCGCGCCGGAGCGGCAGTCACCGTGGGTCGGGCCGCCGATTCTAGCGGAACGGGCGAAGCGGGGAAGACCAGCGCCGTGAACTCCGTCACGCAATGACGGGGAGTCCCGACCCGTTCATATCAACACAGCTTGCGATTTGCATCGCCCTCGACCCGATGCTTCAGTGCAACTGGCAGAACGATGCGGGCAGAACGATGGAAGAATGGAACGGGTGTTGGACTGCGTCGTCATCGTTCTGCCCCCATCGTTCTGCCAGTCGTGCTGTGTGAGCCAATCGAAGCCGATTCCCGGCGATTCAAAGACCCAGTCGGGATAGTGAGGAGACCAATGCCCGCGACCCGGCGGCGGTGACTGGACGGCGCTGCGCTGTTCGTTGTAGCTTCGCCTCGCATCCTGTCTGCGAAAAGTTCGCTCCCATTCTTCCGTTCCCGAACCATTGATGCGAGGCCTGTCATGCTGGCGGTCGAAGTGCGCGATTTGCGCGTGCGGTATGGACGGCTCGAAGCTGTCAAAGGGATCACCATCGAGATTCCGCCCGGCGAGGTGTTTGGTTTCATCGGACCGAACGGCGCGGGCAAGTCGTCGACGATCCGGGTGCTCGCCACGCTGCTGCCGAAGTTCGAGGGCAAGGCGAAGATCATGGGTCTCGACATCCGCTCCAAGCCCCATCTGGTGCGCGAGAAGATCGGTTATGTCCCCGACTTCTTCGGTGTGTACGAAGACCTGACGGCGCGGGAATACCTGCACTTCTTCGCCGCCGCGTACCGGTTGCCGATGTCGAAACGGAAGGGGGTCGTCGACGACGTGCTGCAGTTGACCGACCTGACAAACAAGATCGACGCTCCGGTCGATTCGCTGTCGCGCGGGATGAAGCAGCGGTTGTCGCTGGCCCGCGTGCTGCTGCACGATCCGGCGGTGCTGCTGCTCGATGAACCCGCGTCGGGACTCGATCCCCGCGCCCGCATCGAGATGCGCGAGCTGCTGAAGGCGCTCAAGGAGATGGGCAAGACGATCCTGATTTCCAGCCACATCCTGCACGAGTTGGCGCAACTCTGCACGCGGATCGGCATCATCGAAACCGGCAAGATGGTGACGCAGGGTTCCGTGGCGGAGATCTACCGGCAGTTGGGCGTTCTCAAGATCGTGCATGTGCAGGTCGCCCATCAAACGCCGGAACTGATCGCGAGTCTGAAGGGGCTGGCGGGGATCACGCAGGTCGAGGACCAGGCGGACCGCATTTCCATCCGGTTCCAAGAGGAAACGATCGGGGTCGAGGCGATTCACGACTTCATCCACGACCAGGGGGCGCGGATTCGCATGTTCCAGCCCGAGGTCATGGACATGGAAACCGCCTTCATGAAGCTGACGGAAGGGCAGACCGCGTGAGCGAATCCGGGCTGATCTTCGGTCTGCCGCTGTTGACCAAGGACTTGATCGAGCAGTCGGCCCGGCGGCGGACGTACGTGTTGCGCGTGGTCTACGCCGCCGTCCTGTATGGTTCGGCGCTCTGGGTCTACGGCGATATCGCCGGCGGGGGAGCTCAATCGAGCGTCGCGAATCTCGGTCGCGGCCGGGAAATGTTCATGATGCTCAACCAGGTCCAAGTGCTGGCAATCATCGTCCTGTTGCCGGCGATCTGTTGCGGTGCCATCACCTCCGAAAAGGAACGGGACACGCTCGGACTCCTGCTGCTGACGAAACTCAGCCCCACAACGATCATCCTGGAAAAGCTGCTCAGCCGAATGGTCACGATGGGCACCTACCAGTTGCTGTCGCTGCCGCTGTACGCCGTGGTGTACGGTCTGGGCGGCGTGGAACTGTTTCAGATCATCACGGTGATCTGGCTCCTGATGGCGTACAGCGCGGTGGTGGGAGCGATGAGCATTTTTTGGTCGGCTTGGCATCGCACGACCGCGGGGGCGTTCATGTCCGCGTACGCCACGATCCCGTTCGTGGCATTCTTCGGTCTGATCTTGGCGGCTGCGAGTTCATATGACGGCGGCCCGCTGGGAGCGACATCGACATCTGGTGTCGCCGCTGGGTTGCTGTGCCTGTCGGTACCGGTGCTGGTGCTGACGTGGGTTTTGGTTTTCTCCGCCCAGAGGCAATTGCTGACGCGGGCGTTTGTCCCGCCGTGCAACATCATGCTGGAATTCTTCAAGAAGCTGGATGCCTTCTTCGAGGAATTGAACCAGCAGACGACGGGCGTGGTGCTCATCCACGAGCGTGATTCCGGCCCGCTGTTCGATCCCATCGCCTGGCGCGAGACTCGCAAGCGGTCGCTGGGAACGGTGCGTTACTTGTTCCGATTCCTCGTTGTGCTGGAAGTCCCGCTGGCGCTCGCCATCAGTTGGACGGTGCTGGATGCGCAGAGCCATTCCTTCAACGGGCCGACGGCGTTCTTCCTGACGATGCTCTGGCCGATCGCCGCGCTGGCGGTCGCGGTTCACACCACCAACGTGCTGGCGTCCGAACGCTCGCGGCAGACGCTGGATGTCCTGCTGGTGACGCCGCTGACTCAAACGGAACTGGTGTCGCAAAAACTGGCCGGCGTCCGCCGCCTGATCGGCGTGCTGACCGTCCCGTTCGCCACCCTGTTGATCTTTCAGTCCGTCTGGACACTGTACGTTGTCCGCGGTTTGCATTTGTTCCAATCGGACGCGGCGGAAGGGACGGTGTTCCTCCATGAAATCTTGGGGATGACGCTGGCCATGATCGTCTATCCCCGCCTGATCCAGTGGATCGCGTTTCACCTGGCGCTCCGCCTGAAGAACCAGACGCAGGCGGTCTTGTCGACGCTGGCGGTGATCATCACGGTCTGCGTGGCTCCTTATCTGTTTGTGAATCTGGTGGCGATGGGACGGGGGATCTCCCCGATCCACCCCGTCATCGAATGGGTGACCTGGCTCAGTCCCGTGCGAGTCCTGTTTCATCGGCAGGCCGTGGACCATGCTTATCGGGTATTGCAGACCTCGACCGGACCGCGCATTTCATTCCCATCCCCGTACGGTTTTCTAGCTGACACCCATTTCATTGGCCTGGGGTTGCATGCTGTCTTCTACATTTGGCTGTGGATCTATCTTCGCCACCGTGCCCTGAACGGTTTCTCGGATTGGGTCGGACGAACCGAACCGGGGGGAGACACCGCATGAATCCGTCGAGTCTCGCCGCGCCCCTGATTCGCGGTCTGCGACAACTGCCGCAGCACCTCGCCTCGTTGTTCCCGTTGTTGACGCGGGAACTGACCGAGCAGTCGGCGCGCCGCCGGACGTACGTCCTGCGCGTGGTCTACGCGGTGGCCCTGTACGGCTTCACGCTGTGGGTCTTCTGGAGTGAATTGGGAGGCTGGTCCAACCAGTCGTTCGCCTTTCTGGGACGCGGCCGGCAGTTCTTCGAGGGGTTGGCGTGGTTGCAGTTTTGCGGGCTGTACCTGTTCCTGCCGGCCATGACCAGCGGCGTCCTGACGATCGAGAAAGAACGCGACACGCTGTCGCTGCTGTTGCTGACCCGGCTCGGTCCGTGGTCGATCCTGATCGGCAAACTCTTCAGCCGCCTAGTGCCGATGGCGTCGTTCGTGATGTTGTCACTGCCGCTGGTCGCGGTGGCCTACAGCCTGGGGGGCGTGAACGAACGCGACATCCTGTCGCTGGCCTGGACACTCAGCGTGACCGCGTTGCAGGTCGGTTCACTGGCGCTGGCCTGTTCGGCCTGGTGTCGCACCACCGCCGCCGCGTTCATCGCGACGTACCTGATCGGAGCCGCACTGTTCCTGGGTCCGGTCCTCGTCACCCTGGGAGGAACCTACGATCCGCTCGGCCTCGTGGAGTTCGTGCGGGAATTCTGCGAAATGTACGGAGTGACCGGCAACAACCCGATTCACCGCGAAGAAGCCACAATGCTGCTGTTCGGCCCGTGGGCCAACCTGCATCCCACCGCACTCACTTTGCCTTTCGACGTCATCGTGTTGCGCACGGTTCCCATGCTGATATTCGCGGGAGCGTGCCTGACGTTTGCCCGCGTCGTGTTGTGGCGTCGGGCGTTCGTTCAGCCGTCGAATTTCCTGCTGAAGGTCTTCCGATCGCTCGACAAGTTGTTTCACCGGATGAATCAAAACCGACTCACGCGCGGGATCGTGCTGACCCGCGAACATGTCGCCCTGCCGGTGTTCGATCCGATCCGGTGGCGCGAGACGAAGAAGCGGTCGCTGGGGACCACACGCTATCTGATTCGCATGCTGCTGGTGCTGGAAGTTCCGGTGTTGTTCGGGTTGGTGCTCGGGTTGCAGATGTCGGACCACGGCAACCATTCGTACCAGACCGCCGCCCCCAACGTGGCGGCGTGGATGCTGTGGGGCGTGGCGGCGCTGGTCATCGCAATCCAATCGACAGGACTGATCGGAGCCGAGCGATCACGGCAGACGCTGGATGTGTTGCTCACCACGCCGATGACGAGCGAAACAATCGTGCGCGAGAAATTCGCCGGCGTCTGGCGACTCATCCGCATGCTCTGGATTCCGTTCCTGACGGTCTACCTGTTCCAAGCCTGGTGGGCCGTCTGGGTCTTCGACGAACCGACTTCACACATGGTCTACGGACTGGTGCGCGGCGGACTGGCGATGGCGATCTATCCGCCGCTTGTAGCCTGGCTCGGTTTCCACTTCGGCATGCGCTGCCGTTCCCAGACACAGGCCGCGCTGGTCACGATCAGCCTGATCGTGGGGGTCTGTCTGATTCCGATCGTGATCTCCGAAGCGGTGAGGAACAATGTTGATGACCTTCTATGTGCAGTCCGATGGGTCAGTCCCGTAATTCCGCTGTCGGAAATCACCCGCGATTATTACGGTGAGTATGGGTATGCGTACGGATATGGGAATGGGTATCCACCCACGTACCGCAGTGGCTTTGATCCCATCACAGGCATCTGGATGGGAACGCTGGTCCACTTTTTCCTGGCTGCCACCCTCCTGGTCTGGCTCTGGTTCCGCGGGCTGAAAACGTTCGGTCGACACGTCAACCGCAACGACGGTCAGATTGTCGACGACGACGATATCGATCGTCTGACCGAACTCCGCAAGAAAATCGTGGGCAGCGGAGTCTTCCGCACCAAGCCTGATGACGAGTGACTTGGAAACGACGGGAGAGGCTGTAGGCTGGAGACGGGAGACCAGAGGCTGGAGACGGGAGACTAGAGGCTGGAGACTGGAGGCCGGAGGACGAACAGACGTCACGCACGGTCGTCGTGTCCCGTTAAATCGACAGCGCCGACGGGACGGCGAATGTGGCTCGTCTTTTCAGCCCGGAGGGCGGCAGATGGTAGCCCACGGCGCGAGCCGTGGGTTGAGGGACAGAGGGACACTCTTAGCCCGGAGGGCGACACTTCGATCTACCTTCAACGTGCTTCGATGTGTCGCCCTCCGGGCTGCGGAAGCCGGTTGACGATCCCCCACGGCTCGCGCCGTGGGCTACCATCTGCCGCCCTCCGGGCTAAAGAACTCTCGTCGAAATCCAGCCACAAAACAGGAACGTCCGCTACGAAACAGCCACGTTGGCACTGTGGGTCTTTCCCCCTGTCTCTCTATCTCATTGTCCCCTTGTCCCCGCCTCTTCCCGAGATCGACCATGTCTCTGTCTCGCTGCTGCCTCCTGATCGTCGCCCTGTCCGCCGCGCTGTCATCCGCGAACGCGGCCGAGCCCGAG
>JAYTIB010000599.1:0-4059 GCA_043732205.1 Schlesneria sp.
GTCAACGTTGAAGGCTCCAGCACGGTCTTCCTGATTTCGCAGGCGATGGCCAACGAATTCGAAAAGGTATCCAAGCACAAGGTCAGTGTTGGACGCACCGGAACGGGTGGTGGCTACAAGAAGTTTGTGCTCCGCCAATGTGATTTGTGGAACGCGTCCCGGCCGATCGCCGAAGAGGAAAAGGCGGAACTGAAGGGGAAAGGGATTGAGTGGCTGGAGTTGGAAGTGGGCATCGATGGTCTGTCGATCGCCGTCCATCCTAAAAACGATTGGTGTACGGAACTGACGGTGGGGCAGCTTCGAAAGCTGTGGATGCCCGACAGCAAGATCGCCAAGTGGAGCGACCTTAACCCGCAATGGCCCGACAAGCCGTTCGACCTGTTCGGCGCCGACACCGACTCGGGCACGTTCGAATACTTCACCGAGGTGATCGTCGGCAAGAAGAAGTCGAGCCGAACGGACTACCTGGCGGCGAGCGATGACAACGTCTTGATCCAAGGGGTGGCCCAGAGCGACTACAGTCTCGGTTACATTCCGTATGGGTACTGCATCGAGAACAAGGACAAGGTGAAGGTGATCAAGGTCTCCCCGACCATCGAAATCGATGGCACTCCGGCTCCTGCCGTCCTGCCGACGGTTGAAACCATTCTGAGCGGTGAGTACAAGCCGCTGGCCCGGCCGCTGTATGTCTACGCCAACAAAGAGACACTCAAGCGTCCTGAAGTCGTGGAGTTCCTGAAGTTCACGGTCTCGGAAGCATCGCAACCCCTGGTTGCCAAGCGTGGCTTTGTGCGGATGCCTGAAGAGCGCCGCAAGGAAATGCAGGCTCGGCTCGAAGCGGCGCTGAAGCCTGCGGACGCGACTGCAAAATAGTCCGTCAGTCTTGGGACTTGTTCACCCGGACGGGTGTGATTACGACCTTTCCACTTTGGGGTGTCCCCCGTGTCCAGTGACGGAAGACAACGACGCGGCAACCAGTCCTCACTGCGGCGGCCCGTTTCGTGGCAGCGGGTGCGTGAGGGGGCGATTCGTTATCTGCTGTTCGGCTGCGCGCTGCTGTCGGTGCTCACCACGGTCTCGATCATCTACGTGTTGGTCACCGAATCGTTGGTGGCCGTCCCGCCGCAAACGGCGTTCTTTCAAGAGGTCAGTTTGGGCGAGTTCCTTTTCGGCACCAAATGGACGCCGCAATACAGTGGTGACCAGGAACACTATGGCATCGCCCCATTGGTGTGCGGAACGCTGTTGATCACGGGAATCTCCGGCCTGATCGGCTTGCCGGCGGGGCTGATGATCGCCGTCTACCTGAGCGAATACGCCAGTCCCCGGGCGCGGGCCTTCTGCAAGCCGCTGTTGGAAATTCTGGCCGGTGTGCCGACCGTGGTGTACGGCTACTTCGGCCTCAGATTTCTGACTCCGTACGTCCTCATGCCGGTGTTCAAGGAATGGCTGGGGTTTTCGGTTTACGGGTTCAATGCACTGTGTGGCGGCATCGTCGTCGGGATCATGATCATTCCAATGGTCGCCTCGTTGTCGGAAGACGTGCTGCGCGCCGTCCCGAACAGTCTGCGTGAATCGGGATACGCCCTTGGTGCGACCAAGTTCGACGTCAGCGCCCGCATTGTCGTCCCTTCGGCCCTGTCCGGAGTTCTCGCTTCGTTTCTATTGGCGCTGTCTCGCAGCATCGGTGAAACAATGGCTGTCGCGATTTGTGCGGGCAACACGCCGAACCTGACGCTCAATCCGTTCTCGGCAATCCAGTCGATGACCGCCTTCATCGTGAATGTCATGCAGGGTGATGTGGTCGCCGGCTCCACACTCGAAAAGAGTCTGTACGCCGTGGCGCTGGTCCTGTTCATCATGACACTCGGGATGAACCTGGTCTCGCAAATGATCCTGAGCCGATACCGTGAGGTCTACCAATGAGCCTTCACGGACCTGTTTACGAACGCCGGCTGGTCTGGCGGCACCGGCTGGGATTCCTGTTCGAATGGGCCTGCCGGCTGACCACGTTTGTGTCGCTCGGCATCCTGGCCGTGCTGCTGTTCTCGATCGGCAGGCAGGCGGTGGGATGGCTCGACTGGGGATTCCTGACACGCAGCAACTCGTATGAGGCGCGTGAAGCGGGGATCATGTCCGGCCTGCTCGGCAGCCTGTGGTTGGTGGGGCTGACAGCGATCATGTCCGTGCCGCTCGGAGTGGGTGCGGCCGTGTACCTTGAGGAATACGCGAAGCCGACCCGCATCACGAAGTTCATTCAACTCAACATCTCCAACCTCGCGGGCGTCCCGTCGATCGTCTACGGCATCCTGGGCTTCACTGTGTTTGTGCGGATGTTCGGGTTGCGCGACCGGCCGGAGAAATTCAATTGCTCGCTGGGATTCGCCGACTTTTCATTCGAACTGCCGCTGGGTCGCGTACTGCTGTCCGGTGCCTGCACCCTGACACTGCTGAGCCTGCCGGTGGTGATCATTGCGGCCCAGGAAGCGTTGCGGTCGGTTCCTCCCTCGCTGCGTCATGCGTCACTGGCGCTGGGGGCCACCAAGTGGCAGACCGTGCGTTATCAAGTGTTGCCCGCCGCTCTGCCCGGCATCCTGACCGGAGTGATCCTGTCGATGTCGCGCGCGATCGGCGAGACCGCCCCGTTGGCGGTCCTGGGCGCCGCGGCTCAGCTCAGTTTTTCACCCGGACGAATTGAAGGCGTGGGCGACGCCATTCAGAATCCAGGGAAATTGTTGCAGGCACCGTTTGACCAGTTCACGGCGATCCCGTTGCAGATCTATGGCTGGATCAGCGACCCCAAGTCGGAGTTCGAACATGTGGCGGCGGCCGGGATCACCGTGCTGCTCGCCGTCCTGCTGTTGATGAACGGCACGGCGATTTTCATCCGGCAGAGATTTCAAAGGACGATTCGATGGTAGCGCTTCGTCACGCCCAAGTATTGAGGTTGCCGTCGTAGCCACGTTCGCCAGAACGTGGGGAAGTCTCCGGATGTCCCTCCCACGTTCTGGCGAACGTGGCTACCGCAAGATCGAAGTGTTGACGACGTCGCATCACGAATCCTCAAATGTTTCACCGGTTCTTGATTCTCCAGCCTTCGACGGACTTCGAAGCCCGACGTACAATCCCGACCCAGTCGTTCCTCCGGCATTCCTGACCGACAGTCATTCATGGCACTCGTCAAAGCATTCACTCAGTTTGTTGATCCGCCGGCGGCTTCCACCGCCGCCGCGGTCGATGGCGAACCTGCGGGCTCGCGTCCGCCGAAGATTGAAACCGTGCAGATGGGTTTCTTCTACGGCACGCATCAAGCGCTCCGTGATGTGTCGCTGCGCATCAACGAACGCGCGGTGACCGCGCTGATCGGTCCGTCCGGGTGCGGCAAGAGCACCTACCTGCGTACGCTGAACCGCATGAACGACATCATCGAGGGGACGCGCGTCACAGGTTCGGTCATGCTTGATGGCGAGGACATCTACGCCAGGGATGTCGATGTCGTCTCGTTGCGCAAGCGGGTGGGGATGGTGTTCCAGAAGTCGACTCCGTTTCCCAAATCGATCTTCGACAACGTCGCGTTCGGACCGCGGATCGCCGGGCTGACCAACCGGGCCGAGCTGACGGAAATCGTCGAGCGGTCGCTGCAACAGGCGGCGCTGTGGAACGAAGTCAAGGATCGGATGCGCGACTCGGCGATGGCCCTGTCCGGCGGACAGCAACAGCGGCTGTGCATCGCCCGGGCGCTGGCCACCAGTCCCGAAATCATTCTGATGGACGAACCCGCCTCCGCGCTCGATCCGGCATCGACCTCGCGCATTGAAGACCTGATCTTCGAACTCAAGCAGAACTACACGATCGTCATCGTGACCCACAACATGCAACAGGCGGCCCGCGTCAGTGAAGTCACCGCGTTCTTCTGCCACGGGCGGCTCGTGGAGGTCGGGCAGACCAAGCAACTGTTCACGAATCCGACACAAAAGGAAACGGAAGACTACATCACCGGCCGCTTCGGCTGATCGATTGCGTCACTGCGACCAGGGTCTCGCATTTTGGGAGGGCGAG